>JAHFAO010000079.1 GCA_023250515.1 Deltaproteobacteria bacterium
GAACGGCTGATGTCGAAGGCCTCAGAGCCTACCTGCCCGTTTCGGTTTCATTCACGTCCCTCATAATCATAACGTAACGAAAGCAACCAGATTTTTGTTTCACCCTCACCTCGATCCTCTCCCGTCGAGGGAGAGGAAGTAAGAGTCCCTCTCCCCTGGCGGGAGAGGGCAAGGGTGAGGGGGATCGCTTCGGTCATAGCAAACTTTTCACGGCCTGGACGATGTGCTTGCTGCTAATTCCGTAAGTGTCCAACAGGGCTTCCGGCGGTCCTGAGCGTGGAATCTCTCGAACAGCGAGTTTGATGACTTGGGCGGCATTTCCGACGGCATTCAGAACGGCATCGCCCAACCCGCCCTCTGCGTAATGATCTTCAACTACGATCAAATTCGCCCCGGTCTGTTTCGCGGAGGCCAGGATGGTTGTTCTGTCCACAGGCTTCACGCTGTAAGCGTCGATCACTCGAATGCGGATGCCTTCCGATGCGAGCGTTTCGGCCGCTTTGAGCGCCTCGTGGACTGTAATGCCAGCACCGATCACAGTCGCCCGGTCTTCCTCCGATTTACGTAAGATCTTGGAGCCGCCTGCCGGGAACTGCTCATCGTTGGCGTACAAAACCGGTGTCTTGGGACGCGTGGTGCGAATATAGCAAATAGCGCGGATTCTTGCAGCTTCGGCGACGAGGCGCTCGGTTGACACGCCATCGCAGGGATAGAGAACGACAGACCCGGGGACCGCCCGAAAGATGGCGAGGTCTTCCAGTCCCATCTGAGAAGGCCCGTCCTCTCCGATCGAAACGCCCGCGTGCGAGCCGCAGAACTTGATGTTGGCTCGCGAGACGCCGGCCATACGAATCTGGTCGAAGGCGCGCGTCATGAATGCCGCGAACGTCGACACAAAGGGAATCATGCCGCGCGCGGACATGCCGGCAGCGACGCCGACCATGTTCTGTTCCGCGATGAACATTTCGAAGAACCGGTCGGGACGCGTCTTTAGCAGCTTTTCGGAATATGTGGAGTTCTTAGTGTCGCCGTCCAGCGCGACGATCCGATCGTTCTTTTCGACCAGCTTCACCAGCGCATCGCCATACGCTTCGCGTGTCGCCACGGATTCGCCAATTTTGCGACTGATGCTGATGTCGATGTTGACTGGTCGCTCTTCCCGCTGAGGCCGTGGTCGCGGGTTAGGGCGAAAACCACCGGCAGCGTATGGCTGTGACAGCTCAGCGAGGGCTGTGTCTAGCTCCTGCTTGGGCACGGGTTTTCCGTGCCAGCCTTCCAGGTTCTCCAGCAGCGAAACGCCTTTTCCTTTAAACGTACGGGCGACGATCACGCGTGGCCTGGATCCCGCTTCCCGCCTGCATTTCGCCAACGCATCGATGATTTCAGAGTAGTTGTGACCATCGACGGTAATGGCGTACCAACCGAATGCGCGGAATTTTTCCGCAAAATTCTCGACATCGAACCGATGCATCGTGTGCTGGCTCTGCCCGAGGCCGTTCACGTCGACGATGGCATAAAGATTGGACACGTCGTAGTAGCTGGCTACCGCCGCCGCTTCCCACACGGCGCCTTCTGCGCACTCGCCATCGCCCAACAGCACGTACGTATCGTAAGTGAGATTGTTCAGCCGCGCCGCAAGCGCCGTCCCCAACCCCGCCGAAAGGCCCTGACCTAAGGAACCGGTGGCCACCTCAACCCACGGCAGACGTGGTGTGGGGTGCCCTTCCAGATCGCTGTCGAGGCGTCGGAGCGTGATCAGTTGGGATTCTTCAAGGATTCCCGCCTCTGCATACGCAGCGTACAGGAGCGGAGCCGCGTGACCCTTGGATAGGATGAAGCGGTCGTTTTCCGGGTTGTGCGGGTCCCGGGGATCGTAGCGCATCTCGCGGAAGAAGACGACGGATACCAAATCCGCGGCAGATAAACATGAGGATGGATGGCCGGAACCCGCTGCGGTCGTGGATCGCAGCGAATGAACGCGTAGACGGCGGCCTTTTTCTTTCAGAAGATCGATTGAAGTCGGCATGAATCACGAAGACTTTGCTATAGCCTTAAGTTGAGAGGTCTCCATGTTACTCCCGCGTTAATCGTTATTCGTGTATTCGTTATTCGATTAACGAGTCAACGATTAACGAGTAACGAATTTACACCATCGTCTGGCCGCCGCAGATGTTTATCGCCTGACCCGTGATTCCTCTACCCTTATCGGAGGCGAGGTAAAGGACCAGATGGGCCACTTCCTCTGCCTCGTTGAATCTCTTTATGGGGACCGCTTCTATCGCCTGTCTTTTGAACTCCTCGACGGTAATTCCTTGATAGGCGGCGCTCTCCCTTATCCCTGAGCGGGCCATCTCAGTGTCCACCCAACCGGGGCAGATCGCATTGACCGTGATGCTGCGCTTCACCACCTCCAGCGCCAGTGCCCTGGTAAAACCGACCACTCCATGCTTGCTGGCGCAATAGGCGGTATAGCCAGGGACGCCAAACTTCCCTAACACTGAAGAGATATTGATGACGCGTCCGCTGGAGTCGTCCCTCATGGCCTTCAGGACCTCCTTAGTGATAAGGTACATCCCGGTGAGGTTGGTTTCCAGGATATCGTACCACCGGCTGTCATCTTCATCGTCTATGCGGTTCAAGCCGGAGATCCCTGCGTTGTTCACGAGGATGTCGATGGATCCCCAGTTTTCAAGGATTCTAGCAACTCCGTTTTGAACCTCCTTTTTCCTTCTCACGTCCAACTGGATGGGTAGAACCGAATGGTCCAAGGCTTTGAGCTCTTCTGCGGTCGCCTCAAGGTGAGATGGGTTGCGCGAAGCTAGTGCCACCCGAGCACCGTTCTTGGCCAAGACCTGACTCACGGCCTTGCCGATTCCAGTTCCTCCTCCGGTAACCATGGCGACTTTTCCAGCTAAAATCATTTTACTTCACACTAAACGGAATTGAAGCATACCTATCCATTTTTGTTTAAAAAGGCAAGGAATTAGAGAAGGTAACCTCTCAGTACAAGCTTCGGAAAGGAGCCATCATGGTGGGTAAGGATTTTTGAAACGACATTGATTTGCTGCGGCAGTGCAGATAACATTCATTCTGGTTTATACGCAAAGGGAACTCAGCATCATAATTTCATGGAGGAAGCTTTAAATGGCCATTCGTTTATTGGAATTGAGAATCATCATCTGCGTCTTGACGATCTTTGGCTTCTTCGCCAGAGGTGAAACAAGAACGGTGAACGTGGCCGTCGTGGGGTTCACTGTCAATACCGCCTTCACTACTGCTAAGGAGAAAGGCTATTACCTGGAGGAAGGCCTAGAAGTGCAATTTATTCTGATGAACGCAGTGGTGGCCAGTCGGGCCTTGGTGGCTAGAGATGTGGAGTTTTCCTCGCTGAGTGGTGCCGCGCTCACTGCGATTCTTGCAGGCGCTCCCCTTCGCTTCCTCTTTTCCTCCCTACAGCGACCTCTCTTGTGGCTCTACGCCAGGCCCGATATCCGCGAGGTCAAAGGACTTAAAGGGAAGAGGGTAGGTGTCTCCAGTATTGGCAGCAATGACGATTTTCTCCTGCGAGACCTCTTGAGGAGGCATGGGATCGAGGCAGATAAGGAGGTTGCGATCTTAGGGTTGGGCGGCCCTCTTGGTCATGCTGCCTTGCGAGGAGGATCTGTCGATGCTGCTGTGACTGTGCTGCCGCACAACTTTAGGCTTGAGGAGGAAGGCTTTCGGGAACTTATAGCATTCATTAAGGAGGATTGGGTGGATCTTAACGGGAGTGCTGTTGTACGGGATGGATTGCTTCAATCAGATCCCAGCCTAGTTGAAAAGTTCATCCGCGGAACGCTCAAAGGGTTCTTTCATTATCGCGACAACCGCTCCGGCACTATTCCGATAATTGCCCGCTATCTGAAAATAAAGGAAGACTTCGCCGGGAAGATCTATGATGTGACCCGTCCGGTCATGACCTCGGACGGGACTGTAAGTGAAGACTTACAGAGAAAGTCGCTTGAGCCTCTTCTAAAGCGTTTAGGACAGAAAGAACCGCCTCCCTTGGAAAGGATCTTTAACTATTCTCTGCTGCGAAAGATTCGCACTGATCTTGAGACCGAGAGATGGAAACCCGGGCCATAATATTGTAGACGTCTAGGGGTCATCCTGCTATTTGATATTATTTGGAGTCGATCTAAGAGGGAATGCTTATGTATAAAACGACCAAAGAGGAGAATGAGATTCTTACTCGGGTGGGGCCTGGCACACCAATGGGAGAGCTGCTCCGTCGCTACTGGTGGCCAGTTGGATTTGCTGCTCATTTAAAGGATAAGCCTACTTTCATCCGCGTGCTTTGCGAGGATCTGGTGCTTTTTCGAGATGGTAAGGGAAAACCTGGGGTATTAGGCGCTTACTGTTCCCATCGGCGTGCAAATCTGTGTCTTGGGAATGTTGAGAAGGAGGGACTTAGGTGTCGGTACCATGGGTGGTTGTATGATATTAACGGCAAGGTTTTGCAGACGCCGGGTGAGCCGGCAGGAAGTAAGTTGAAGGAGAATATCCACCATCTTTCATATCCGACTCAGGAATTAGGAGGGTTGGTGTTTACCTATCTTGGGACCCAACCCGCACCGCTTCTTCCGAGATTTCACTTTCTTGCAGCCGATGGAGAGAGGGATTGCCTCATTCAGGCTTTCAACGATTCTAATTGGCTTCAATCTGTTGAGAACGGTATCGATCCTTTCCATGTGAGTTTTACACATGGAGATGTTTGGAAGCCAATGGCTGTGGAGCCGGAAAAGATCATCTTTGAAGAGACCGAATGGGGAGCTGTATATAAAGCGATTCGACCAGGACGAAAGACAGGCGAATATAATTTCCGCATGCACTACATCATTATGCCTGGAATAGCGTCGGGGGGAGACAACACGGTAAGTTCTGGAGGGGATCTTCCATCTAGTGAGTTCCCGGCAGTGACATGTAGATGGGCTGTACCCATTGATGATACCCACACGATGAATCTGCGTGTACGCTTTAAGCCTCCTAAACAACATGGCGTTCAGGTTGCCAAGCAGCTTCGGATAGAGCCCTACAAGGAGTATAAGGAGTCGGATAATCCAACCCTTGGATATGGTATTCCTCCGGCAGTATTTGAGGAGGACGCTACGATCGTGGACAGCCTGGGTCCTATAGTAGACAGAGAAAATGAAAATCTCTCGGTGATTGACGGGGGAATCGTTATACTGCGCCAGATGTATCTAAAACAGATCGAGCTTGTAAAAGCAGGAGGCGATCCGAAAGGCGTGATTAGGGACGAAGAAAAGAATAAGATGATCGTCATTGGTGGGGATTACAGATGGATTTCAGAAAAAGAACGCAAGCAGGTAGAGCAGGTGACTGCGTAGTTGGCTAGACGATGAGCGCGCCGGTCTTAACAATAGGAATCCCTGCGGTCCTGGGGAGAGCAGTCGCCGCCCTCCTAATGACCTTCAGTTGGGTATATTCGCTGTCCGCCCAGCCAACTTGGCAAGGGGATTGGGAACGGGTTCAGGCTGCAGCCAAAAGAGAGGGGAAGATCGTCGTGGCGATTCCTCTCAATCCTGAGTTAAGAAAGGTGCTGGATGGGGTATTGAAGTCACGCTTTGGTATTGAGCCGGAATTCCTGGTAGGGCAGAGCACAGTTTTTGTCAGAAGAGTGGCTGATGAGCACCAAGCAGGCATTCGTTATTTCGATGTTATCATTGCCGGAATTGAAAATCTCCTGGACCGTCTCCTGCCGATGGGAGCCGTGGAACCCTTGGAGCCCTACTGGATCTTGCCGGGGGTCAAAGACCCGAAGAACTGGTGGGGCGGGCACATCTATGCTGATAAGGCCAAACGTTTTGTGTACACACCGTATGCCTATACGTCGAGTAGCATCTGGTATAACGGGGACCTCGTGAAGCCAGAGGAGCTGCGTTCCTATGATGACCTGTTGAATCCCAAATGGAGGGGTAAGATCGGTCTCCTCGATCCCCGGGGGGGAGGGGTGGGTCTGGGCATATGGTCTTTCTTGTGGATGGCCAAAGGAGAGGAATATCTAAAAAAGCTCCTTCAACAAAATCTGCTTATTCAGATGGAACGGCGAGTGCTAGCGGACTCCCTGGCCAAGGGCAAAATAGCCATCACCATTGGTCCCTCCTATTACACCTTTGTCTCCTTCATCAAAGCAGGGATTCCCATAAAACCCTTTCCGCGCTTTAAGGAGGGGACATTTGTGACGTTTGGAAGTGGGCCCCCGGTCATTATCAAAAACCCTCCGCATCCGAATGCTACTAAGGTCTTTGTCAATTGGCTGCTCAGCAAAGAGGGACAGGAAACATGGGGAAAAGCCCACGGACAGCCTACCCGGCGCGTCGATGTGGATACTAGTTCGCTAACTGAGATCGGGGAGCAGGCAGCGAAGGATTTCTTAACTTTGGAGGAGTTTAGCCGGTGGGAGAATCAATCAGAAGATAAAATCCTCTCGGTGCGTCGTCCGGCCCGCGAGTTTGCAAGCAAACTTCTCCCTTAAAGAAGTTGAGTTATTTTTATCCCTGAAATGGTGACGGTCAAAAAAGGTGAGTATTTAGAGGTAGATGGTCTTAGGACCTTTTACATCAAAGCCGGAAGCGGCCACCCCCTATTACTAATTCATGGCGCGTCTCCCGGAGCCAGTTCACTTATTAACTGGAAGCTGAACATAGAGCCTCTTGCTGCAGCAGGTTTTACCGTCTACGCTTTTGACCAGCCAGGGTTTGGCTATACCGATAACCCCAAGGACCACTCCTTAGAATACCGGGTTACTCATGCCAAGTCTTTCATGAACGCCATTCAACGACCTCGCTTTCATCTCATTGGTAATTCTGTCGGCGCCTACATTGCTGCAAGAATTGCCTTGGAGGATCAAAGAACTGCTCGATTGGTTCTTGTGTCAAGCAGTACGATAGCACCCCAAGGCTCAGCTGAATCCGAGGCGCTGGCCAAAAAACATTCAGAGGAGCTAAGGGAATATTCTCCCGGCATCGACAATATGCGGTCGCTCACCATGGGAACTTTATTCAATGAGGGGCTGGTGACTGATGAACTCGTTCGGGAACGTTACGAAATGAGCATAGGAAAGAATTATGGAGCCCTGTTGGCGAGAAGGAATGCAGCCGCGGCGAAGCCAATTCAGGAAGAGCTACAACACATGAAGTGCAAGACACTTATCTTATGGGGTAATAACGATCGCGGAGCCGCAGTGGAGCGAGCCTTTCTGCTCTTCCGATCGATTCCCAATGCAGAGCTTCATATTTTCGATCGGTGTGCCCATTGGGTGCAGTGGGACCAGGCTCTTAGGTTTAATAGGATCGTCGCCGATTTCCTGGGATCGCCTGCGGGTGGCTAGTCAATTTTCTTTCAATGTGCTATGTGAATTCTCACTTAGCTTGTTGAAAGAGCAAGATAAAAAAGGAGGCGGTATGAAATCGCAACTGCTTTTAGAGGTTTTTATTGCGGGCGTTTTGTTATTGGGTTTCTCGCTTATCAGTGAAGGTGCCACTGTCTATGTGGCCAACCAGGGAATCGACAAGGTCCAGGTCGTAGATACCGAGGCCAAAAAGGTCGTCAAAGAGATCGAGGTCACCAAGACCCCACATAATGTTCTCTTTTCTCCGGACAAGAAGTGGGCCTTTGTGGCCAGTGTGGGCTCGGGCGATGTCACTATCTTGGACGTTGAGAAGGGCGAGATTGCGGCCAAGGTCCCAACGGACAAAAGGGCCCATGGAGTGGCCTTGAGTCCTGACGGGAAGGAGCTCTATTCCATCAACGTGGGTGCTGACAACGTCTCAGTGGTCAATCTGGTCGTAGTGCCTAAGGTTGTAACCAACATCGGCGTAGGCAAGGCCCCCGCCGTGGCCGTCTTCAGTAAAGACGGCAAAAAGCTCTACGTGAGCAACGGGGGTGATAACACCATCTCGGTCATAGATACTAAAAAGCGCCAGGTGGTTAAGACCATTTCCCTACCTAAGGGGAAAGCGGAGAAGCATGAGCATACCGTTGGGGCAATGGGTATTGAACGCTCTCCCGACGGGAAGCAGATTTATATTAGCAA
Source organism: Deltaproteobacteria bacterium (assembly GCA_023250515.1). Taxonomy (GTDB): domain Bacteria; phylum Desulfobacterota; class Binatia; order UBA9968; family UBA9968; genus JAHFAO01. The sequence goes on from JAHFAO010000079.1 coordinate 8,096, forward strand.
TGGCTTTGCCAATAGCATCTCGATCATTGATGTTGCCAAGGACCGGGTTGTGAAGACCCTGCAGACTGGTAAGGAGGCCCATGGACTTGTGGTCAGTCCGGATGGTAAGTTTGTTTATGTAACTAATCGCTTGGACCACAACGTCAGCGTGATCGATACTAAAGAGAGAAAGGTCGTACACACTATTCCGGTGGCGCAGAGGCCGGACATCATCGACATCAGCCCTGATGGAAAGACCGCTTTTGCCACTAGCCGCGAGGACAAGGTATTGGTTGTCATCGACCTGGTCAATCACAAGCAGTTGGATTCAATTCCATTAGCAGGCGACCCGCACGGCGTGGCCTTTCTGAAGTAAGTCGTTGTCAGAGAAACTCATATTAGGATTAGGTGTAGGCCTTCTCTTCGGCTTTGTCCTCCAGCGGGGCCGTTTCTGTATGTACACGGCCTTCCGGGACATCCTCCTGATCAGAGACCTCACCCTGTTTAAAGCCTATCTCTTAGCACTTACCATCCAGATGGTCCTGGTTCATCTCCTTAAAGAGTTGGGGTTACTCTCGTTTTCCGTGCCTTCCTTTTTCTGGCTTTCAGCCATAGTCGGAGGCTTTGTCTTTGGCTTGGGAATGACCCTTGCGGGAGGTTGTTCAAGCAGCTCTTATTATCGCGTCGGAGAAGGGATGGTGGGATCATTTGTAGTTGTTCTGATGTTTATTATCTCTGCCGCGGCCACAAGCGGCGGCATCTTTCGTCCTCTGGCGGAGAGGCTCTCCTCAGTGCGGGTCGATATGGGGGAGAACCAAGCCACTATCTATGATCTCTTAGGTCTGAATCCTTGGCTTCTGATGTTTTTCTTGTTGTTACCTCTGGCTGTCTGGCTTTATCACGGTGAATCCAATCAACCGCAACGCGGATGGGCCTGGAGGAAGACAGGGATCATTTTAGGTTTGGTTGCTGCGCTGGCCTGGCTTGCCTCCGCCTGGTCCGGAGACTTTCATTACGGTCTACGCATGACCGGACCGTCAGCCTCTCTGCTTTTCTATCTGGCCAACGGAGATTCAACCCACCTCAATTGGGGAGTGTTCGAGATTATCGGGATTCCTTTCGGCGCTTTTTTTGCAGCCAAATGGAACCATGAGTTTCAGTGGCGTGCTCCCAAACCCAATCGTTTGATGCAGCAGGCGGTCGGTGGAGCCATCATGGGGGTAGGGGCGGTGATCGCCGGGGGTTGCAACATCGGCAACAGCCTCACGGGTCTGGGGATCCTGAGCCTTACGAGTCTGGTGGCAACCATTTTTCTCGTTCTGGGGACATGGAGCGGTACATATATCTTCTTTGTCCGCAGGCCAACCTAAGATATGACTGGTAGAACTCTTGACGTACGGGGCGAGATCTGCCCCGATCCTCTAACCCTTACCTTGAAAGAGATGAAGGGTTTGGGAATAGGGGACTCCCTCAAGGTCATTGTTGATTCTCCGATGGCGTTAGAGACCATCTCCCGATGGGCGCAAAATGCTGGCCACAGGCTCGTTGGGGTAAGCGAGATCGGGATCGCCCAGTGGGAGATCACGATAGAGAAACTCGTCGTATAAGAACTTTAGCTGGTGCCTTAATATAGCGCTTTCCCTTAAAAATTGCCTACGCACAGATATTCACATCTGTAAATATCCTGTCGTAAATATCCTGTCGTAAATATCCTTTACAGGTTCCTATAAATTACTGTATTATAACTGGATTATATTTAGCTGAAGAGTGTCGGAGAGGAGGTTCTTAATGGATATTACTCAACTACTGGCCTTTGCGGTGGAGCAGGGAGCGTCTGATTGCCATTTAAGCTCAGGCGAGCCACCCCTGGTGCGCATCAACGGAGATCTTAAAAAGCTGGACCATCCGGTGTTAACCAAGGAAGAGGTCCATTCCATGGTGTATGACATTATGAGCGATGGCCACCGCAAGGCCTTTGAAGAGACCCATGATGTGGATTTCTCATTCGAGATGGGAGACATCGCTCGCTTCCGCGTCAATGTTTTTATGCAGCGGAAAGGAGAAGGCGCGGTTTTCCGCACCATTCCCACAAAGATCCTCACTTTGGAGCAACTGGCAATGCCCCCAATTATGAAGGAGCTCTGTCAGAGAGAAAAAGGGTTGGTCCTGGTTACCGGCCCTACAGGTTCCGGAAAGTCTACTACTCTGGCAGGCATGGTCGATCTTATCAATGACAGCTTTGAAGGCCACATCCTTACCATCGAGGACCCCATTGAGTTCGTCCACATATCAAAGAAATGTCTGATTAACCAAAGGGAGCTGGGAGCTCATACCTACTCTTTTGCCAATGCCTTAAGAGCGGCCCTTCGTGAGGATCCTGATGTGATCCTGGTCGGGGAGATGCGTGACCTTGAAACTATCCAACTGGCCCTCACCGCTGCTGAGACTGGACATTTGGTTTTCAGCACCATCCATACCTCCAGTGCGCCCGATACGGTGAACCGAATCATCGACGTTTTCCCGCCTAGCCAGCAGGCCCAGATCCGAACTCAGTTTGCTGAGTCCATCGAGGCGGTTGTTACCCAAACCCTTCTAAAGAGAAAAGCCGGGGGGAGAGTGGCCGCTGTGGAGGTCATGACAGGTTCCACGGCAGTGCGCAACCTCATACGCGAGGGGAAAATCCACCAACTCCCAGGGACCATGCAGGTGAGCCAGAAAGACGGGATGCAGACCATGGATATGGCTTTGGCAGATCTGGTCAACCGAGGCATTGTGACCCGAGAGGAGGCCCAGTCCAAGAGCATGAACCCAAATCTCTTTGGTCCGCAGTCAATCGGGGTGGCAGCTAAGGTAAGGTCCCATTAAATCCACTAATCATTGTTTCAGCAGAGCGAGGCTTTATGGAAATCCGTGATTATCTTAAGGTCATGGTGGAGAAGGACGCTTCGGATATCTACCTGACGGTGGATAGTTCCCCTATGTACCGCATCAATGGGGTGACCCAGCCTGTTGGGAACGGAATATTAACCAATGAACAGCTAGAGACCTTGGCCAATGCCATCATGAGGGAGAGGCAGAAGAAGGAATTCGAAGAGACCATGGAGATGAACCTGGCTCTATCTTATGGGGATCTGGGTCGCTTTCGGGTCAATATCTTCCGCCAGCGAGGAAACGTGGGTCTTGTCATTCGACAGATCAAGGTAGAGATCAAGACCATTGATGAGTGGGGTCTGCCCCAGATTCTGAAGGAGATTGCGCTGAGCAAACGAGGATTGGTCCTGGTAGTGGGGGCCACGGGTTCCGGGAAATCTACCACTCAGGCGGCCATGATCGACTATCGCAACTCCAACGAGCCAGGTCATATCATCTCGGTTGAGGATCCGATCGAGTTTGTCCACCGGCACAAAAAATCCATTGTCACCCAGAGAGAGATTGGATTTGATACCCACTCTTATGGCAACGCCCTGAAGAATACCCTGCGTCAGGCACCGGATGTGATCCTCATCGGAGAGATCCGCGATACGGAAACCATGGAGGCGGCCATTACCTTTGCTGACACCGGCCATCTGTGTCTAGGAACCCTGCATTCAACCAATGCGAACCAATCTTTTGAGCGCATCCTCAACTTCTTCCCGGAGATGCGCCACCCCCAGATCCTTATGCAGCTCTCTTTGAATTTGCGGGCCATCGTCTCTCAGCGCCTAATCCCTTCCTTGAATGACAATCGCGTAGTCGCAGTGGAGATCCTCTTAGATACCCCTAGGGTACAGGACCTAATCAAGAGGGGCGAGGTTGATATTCTTAAGGAGGCCATGGAACAGGGGATCCAAGAGGGTTGCCAGACCTTTGATCATGCCCTCTTTGTCCTTTACAAGGAAGGAAAGATCAGCCTCGAGCAGGCGCTGATCAATGCGGATAGCGCCAACAACCTGCGCCTGAAGATCAAGATGGAAGGGTTAAGAGGGGAAGAGGCCATCGATAAACTCCTGGAGAAAGAGGAGAAAGAAAAGGGAAAGGGTTTTCAAATTAAGGGTGTGGCGCCGGCTGGCAGCCCAGTTCGCAAGATCTAACCCCGCGCGGCCTTGTCTTTGTTTCGATAAAGCACTCTGGCTCCTCGACAAATCAGTGATGAACTATGAGGACTGAGGGTCGAGTGGGGGAACTCAGTCCTCAGCACTCGTTACTCAGTCCTAATATCGACTCCCGCTGAAGGCAGGTCTCCCTCCGCTTTCACTCAGCACACTTTTCGCTATAGGGCCCAAGAGGACTTGACTAAAATTTCCCTTCTCGATAGCTTGCATCGCTGTCGGCGCGCGACTGCCGTCAAATAGCCCAAGGAGACTCAAATATGTTTAGAAGAAAGCCTATCCGATGGCCCGACAATGCCCGCCTGGCACTCACCACTTGTATCGTCATGGAGAGCTGGCCTGAAGAACTCGGTACCGCAGTCTCCCGTCAGTCGGAGTTTCGTAAGGGTATGCCTGCCGACGCCAAGTTTAAGCGCGACATCGCCGCGATCACGGACCGGCAGTATGGGGAGAGGGTGGGGGTCTATAGAGTGATGGAGGTTCTGAAGCAGGAGGGGATCAAGGCGAGCTTTTTCGTTAACGGCCATACCGTAGAGACTTTTCCCAACCTGATGAAACAGATTCTGGCCGAGGGGCATGAGCTTTGCTCTGAGAATTGGCGGCATGAGTATGTCTTCATGATGACCCCGGAAGAGCAGCGAAACGACATCAAGCGCACTGTCGATACGTTCCAGAGGGTATTGGGTGTTAAGCCCCAGGGATACATCATGCCCGGTGAGAGGCCAACGGACGACACGCCGAAAATTTTAGTCAAGCTAGGTTATAAGTATTGGATGTGCTTTCTCCACGAGGATCTGCCCTATGTCCTTAGAGTAGAAGGAGGAGAGCTTGTCGTTGCCTCCTACGGCGTCTGGATGACGGACCATAGGACCGGCCGGGCCGATGCTGGCCGGACTCCGCGGGAACTGCTCCAGATCTGGAAGGACAACTTCGATTGGATCTATGAAGAGGGCGAGAACTATCCCGGTTTCATGAGCTTGGGACTTCACCCGTTTTTGATCGGGCGACCCTTCAGGACCATGGTCCTCAGGGAATTTCTCCGCTATGCCAAAGGCCACCCTGGAGTTTGGTTTCCCCGTGGTATGGATCTGGCGAACTACTGGCTGGAGAACTGCCGCGACAATCTGGTCGAGAAGTGGCCCAATTACGGGACCGGGTTAGCCTACGAGAAGACGCAGGTAAAATAGCGGGGGTCAAGAGAAAGGAGGATCGCTGTGGCCATCAATGTCGAGAAGTTAAAAAAAATCACCCCCCCAAAGGGATTGCCCTTTCAAATCTCAAAATTAGGGCACGTGGTCCTGCAGGTGAGCGACCTCGAGAGATCTTTGAACTTTTATACCCAGATCCTCGGTTTTAAAGTCTCGGATGTCTATCCTAAAGAGATGATGCCAGGTGGAATGGTCTTTCTCCGCTGCAATACAGATCATCATTGCTTGGCACTCGTTGGCGCGGGCGCCGGACAGGCCAAAAACAGAGAGTTGCATCATGTCGCTTTCGAGGTTCCCGCGCTCGAGCAGGTTATTCGTGCGCGTGATCGTCTGCGGGCCTATAAAGTGCCGATAGACTTCGAAGGGCGCCGCCGGGCGGGCTGTCAGATTGCCGTGGAATTTCGCGACCCCGATAACCAC
>JAHFAO010000080.1 GCA_023250515.1 Deltaproteobacteria bacterium
GTTCAGCGCGAGCGCAAGCTTCGATCGCTTCGTGACCTCGTTTACGTAGTTCAAGGGTGTATTGCGTGGGCTGACCTTTCATCATATACCCGGCTGCACGAGTAGCTTTGCCATTCCAAGGCACCCATGCCATGTGTACAGGGCCACGAGATATGTCTGTGCCTCAGAACCAAAACGTAAGCCTTCAACTTTAAGACGTTCTAGGAGAACCCCGGCTCTTTCCACCCGGGTTTCCGGCGGCCATCCTCGGAACTGCGACCCGGAGATGAAAGCATCGACTGCTTCGGCTGCGCGGACACCCAAGTCAGGCTCGGGAACGTCTTCAGGTACGGTTGTATTGGTGTCCAGCTCAACTTGCCGTGCGTGGAGTAGCACATCGATAGTATTTGGGTCCTCACCTTCATGAACCTGAGGCCAGATCGGGGTTGCACCCCGTACGGCGTCTTCGAAAACCAAAAAATTTCTCCAGCTGAAATTTGCTTTCTGACCGTCTAAATTCCTGCTAGGAAGGTCTAATATTTATCATCTATGTCCGAACTTGCAAGCCTGCGGAGTCGACCAAAATAAGGGGGTGAATCATACTGGAATGAAATTGAACGACGCCTCAATTACATCGCATCCGAGCTCTGAGTGCGAATTAACATTGAGACCTGGCCGTCATTGATGCACTGCCAAGACTTGCTGGTTGAAGGAGTAAAATGCAGAGAGGGAGACATTAAATACTAGATCGGGGTTTGAACTTAGGTAGGAAAATTCCCGGGGCGGTCTCTTCGAAGACCGTTTCGACAGGCATGCCGATTTCAACCTCATCTATCGGACATTGCACGACGTTGCTGACGAATCTGGGGCCTTCCTCGAGGTCTATCCAGGCCACGACATAGGGAATCTCTTTTTCAAAGCCTCTGGCCCCGCGACCCACCACCTCTCGAATGACGGTAAAGGAGTAAACGGTCCCGCGTCCGCTGACGGGCGTCCACACTAGCTGATTGCTGCCGCACTCAGAACAGTAGGGGCGGGGACACCAGACAAATGATCCGCAAGAGTTGCAGCGCTGTAAAACAAGCCTCTTATCTTTCGCGGCTTCCCAGAAGGGCTGCGTGACCGGAGTGATCTCAGGAAGAGGCTTTGCGCTCTCTTTGTTTTGTTCGGCCATGTCAACCCCGATCCGAAAATGCCACCAAGAAAAAATCAGTGCGACTTATCCTCGATATTCGAGGACCAGTTTCTGCTTCCATTAGAAACCAACAAGGCCGGTTCTTTCTTCACGGCTTCCCTCGAGGTTTGCCCCCGATTAAATCTTCGGATCGGGGTCAAAGCTCGTTTCCTAAAATAGCTACTGCCGTACAGCCCAGGTTCTTTCCATAAGCGAGGCCGCCCAAGCCGGTAACCAGGCCTCTCTTTGCCTGGCTCACCTGCCTCTCGCCTCCTTCACCCCTGAGCTGTCTCACCGCTTCGGCGATGTGGACGATACCTCCCGCGGTGGAGGGTTGCCCACAGTTGATCATCCCGCCGCCGGTTTGAATGGGGAGGTCTCCCTTGTAGGAAAAGTCGGTGGCCTCGAAGAATCTCATGTTTCCTTTTTGGCAAAAACCCAGATCTTCGATCTGCATCATGACTATGATGATGTAATCATCATAGAGCTCGAGGAAATCGATGTCGTGCGGCGTGACTCCGGCCATCTCAAAGGCTGTTTTCCCAGACTCTCGGATACCCATAAGCAGAGGGTCTGAATGGGATCTCAAGCCGAAGGTGGGGTTGTCCCTTTCGCCGAATCCCAAAAGAAAGACGGGTGGGTTGCGCAGTGTCTTTGCACGCTCCGGAGAGGCAACAATAAAAGCCTTGCCGCCGTTGGCGGGCATCACGCAGTCCAACAGTCGCATGGGATCCGCGATGAGCCGCGAGTCCTTGTATTCTTCCAGCGTCAGGGGTTTTCTCAAGTAGGCATCAGGATTTAATGTGGCATGATAGCGTGAAGTCACGGCGATTTTGCCAAGATGATCCAGAGTCGTGCCATAATCATGCATATGCCGCCTCATGACCAGAGCGACTTTGCTGTTGGGGCCCATCATGCCGTAGGGGATCTCGAAATCCCGCGTATCCCCGGGGTGAATGGTAGGATTGGACTCCACAAAGGCCGCGGATGCGGCCACGCAAAGCACGAGATCCACCACTCCAGAGCTGATCGCAGCGGCTGCCTGTCCCAGAAGGGACACGGCGCTCGCTCCGCCGTTTCCCCCTCCTAACAGATATCCGGGTGAAATTCCCAAGATCTCCGCGGCCTCCTCGGGCCAGAAGGGCAGGGGATAGGTGGTCGTGTAAATAGCGGCAAGGCCTTGTCCTTCCAGATCCTTCTTTGTCAATCCGGCATCTTCCAGGGCCAACCGAGTCGCCCACGCCAAGTATTGGGGGGTGGTCGTGCGCGGTTCTCCTGGTTTCCGACCGAGCCTGTCCACTGGCGTCTCTCCGCATCCGACGATGACAGCTTTACCTTTTAGACTCATGGACTTCTTCTTGTCAGGACTTTCCATGACTGATAGTGCAGTGTCTTTATCGTGTCAAGAGATCTCTCAGCTCTATTGGAAAAGTGTGATGCCATGAAGCTAAGAACATGGACTCAGCAAGGAGTTAAGCCTTCTTTCACAGGGAGCTCCCTATCCCCTCGCTTTAGTGCCTCGTCAGCGGGAACTCTTAGCTGCTTGCTTCGGGCAGCATCGAAACTCTGTAGTTTGGATGTTTGTGCTTGAAAGCGTATGGCATATTGGATACGTATCTTAGCTGAGCAAAGAGAGTCAAATAAGGAGAACCACATGTCTAAGGCAAATTTACCGATTCTGCCCATCAGCGTGGTTGGAAGCCATGGGCGTCCAGGCTGGTTGTATATCTTCCGAGAGGCCACAGCCAATCGGGAGTTGGGGTCGATAGATGTTGAAGAAGTCGGCGACGATGCGGTGCGACTGGCTATCCTGGATCAGGAAGAGGCGGGCATCGATGTGATCTCAGACGGTGAGATGCGCCGCACGGCAGGCTACTACAGGGGCTATATGGACAGAATTGTAAACCTGCCCTTTTCCAAGAAACCACCGCTCCGTCAAGTCGGACCCTTTCACTATGACTTCGTCCGCTTTCGGGAAGTCGTTGGACCCATCAGTGCCCCTGAGGGGCTAGGTATCGTCGATGAATTTAAGTATTTGAAGGCGCATACCGAAAAACCCGTCAAGGCTACCTGCGCCGGGCCGCTTAACTTTGCGCGCGAGTGCATTATCAACTCCACCTACAAGACTGCGTTCGATCTGGCCTATGACTTTGCCAAGATCATCAATGCGGAGCTGAAGGGTTTGGCGGCGGCGGGTGCGGACTTCATCCAGGTGGATGAGCCCTCTTACGTGCACTTGAGAGAGGAACCGGCGGAGATGGCCAAGCTTTTTAATGCGACCGTGGAAGGGGTCGCTGCCAAGGTTGCGCTCCACATCTGCTTCGGCACCCACGCCGGACGGCCGCGCATGTCCCGGCGCACTTATCGGCAGCTCTTTCCCCGAATCCTCGACGCGAAGGCGGATCAGTTTGTCCTGGAGTTTGCCAACCGACAGATGTCGGAGATAGAACTGTGGAAGGAGTTCGCTGTGGGGCGAGAGCTCGGTGCGGGTGTCATCGATGTCAAGGCATACGAGGTCGAGACCCCGGAAGATGTTGCCGAAAGGATTCGGACAGCTCTCAAATACGTTCCGCCGGAAAGACTATGGATCAACCCAGACTGCGGTATGGGCAACACCCCGCGCTGGATCTGTGTGGAAAAACTCAAGGCAATGGTCGAGGGAACCAGGATCGTGCGCCGGGAGCTGGGTTACAAAGAATAGGTGCGGCGGGACCAATGATTTCTTGGATTTCTTGAAGGAGAAAAACCATGGTTATCGATTTTCAGCATCATATGATACCGATAGAGCTCGCCAAAAAGCTGGGTGTCTATTCAGAGAAAGTTGTCTTTGGGAAGGAAGGCGGTCTGCAAAAGCTTACGATGCACTCCAAGCTCTATGACCCAGAGGCGCAGCTTCGGGATATGGACGAAGCAGGTCTGGATGTGGCGGTCCTCTCCTGTATCGTGGGCTGGGATGCGCGACTGGAAGACTGCAAAACTATCAATAACGAATTTTCCAAACTCCAACGACAATATTCCCGGCGCTTTGTCGGCCTGGCGCACGCCCCGGTCCTCGAGGGAAGGGAGGCTTTGATGGAATTGGAGCGCGCGGTTCGAGATCTTGGGTTGCGCGGTGTGACGATTACCTCTCAAGTTCAAGGCGTTCCCCTCGACTCTCCCAGGTTGAATGATTTCTATGCCAAGGTCAGCGATCTTGACGTGCCCATCTTCGTTCACCCGGCGATGCTCCCTAAAGGGTATGAGCTGGTAAAGGATTATGACCTGGCGCGAATTCTGGGAAGGGAGATCGATCTCGCCGTCGCGACTACCCGGATCGTCGCGGGAGGAGTTTTGGATCGCTTTCCCAATCTGAAATTTGTCATCGCACATTTTGGCGGCGGCATTTCTTCTGTCAAAGATCGGCTTATAGCCAAAGGTTACCGCTTCGGCACTCTCAGGCGCACCTTTGAGGAATATTTTGACATGCTCTACTTCGATCTCTCGGGTTTTGAGGGAGGGCTTACCGCTTTGCGCTGCGCCCTTCTCGGCATACGCCCTGAGAGGTTGGTTTTTGCCACGGATTATCCGCAGGATTTCACCGGCGTAAGCACCGACACGGGAAAAGGCGTCGGGGCTATCCGGGATTATATCGCTGCAGTGCGGGGCCTGGATCTGGAAGAGGAGGTACGGGAAGGGATACTGGGCGGCACAGCCGCGCGGCTTCTCAAACTAGAGTAGACAGGGGGGTTACACATCATCGTCGGTATTGATTTGGCCAAGGAGGAGATCGCATAAGATGAAAATGACGCAACTTTTTGCAATCCTTTCTCTCCTATGGGCCTTCTGCGGGGGCGTGCAAGCCGCGGATAAGATTGTCGCAGACTTTGGCGGTTTATCCGGATTTCAGAGCACGACGTGGGTAGCCAAGGACCTCAGGATATTTGAAAAATATGGGCTTGATGTCGATCTGGTTATGATCACCGGCGGCGCCCGGTCCGTCGCTACCCTTCTGAGTGGCAGTTCCCAATTCGCTACCGGATCGGCGACTGCGCCTCTGTTAGCGTCTGCCAGGGGGTCGGATACTATCATCATTGCCGCCTCATATAATAAGTTTCCCTATTCGATTATCTCAAAGGCCGACATCCGTTCCCCTAAGGATCTCAGGGGGAAAAGAATAGGCATCCTTAACTTCGGTGGATCCAATGATTTAGCACTCCAGCTTGCCTTGAAGGAATGGGGACTAAAACAGCAGGAAGTGAACGTCATGATTGGCGGAGACGCACCCACGCGTCTTGCGGCTCTGACCACCGGAAGGATCGATGCAGCCATTCTCTCACCGCCGCATCTAACCAAGGCAGTAAAGGCCGGTTATCGAGTGCTCGCCGACATGGGGGAGATGAGGGCGAACTTCTCTCAGTCTACCGTGTATGTCCGTGGCAGCTATCTCCGCGAGAAGCGTGAAATCGTCAAACGGTTTCTTAAGGCCTATTCTGAGGCCATCCACGTTCTAAAGACAGATCGTGAAAGGAGCTTGAAGGTCTTCACCAGAAGGATGCGTCTTGAGGATCAGGAGATCCTTGATGCCACTTACGACTATTTTGCTCCCCGGTTTTCTTTTCCACCCAGGGTCAATATGTCCGGGATAAAAGACACCTTGGACTTTTATGCGGAAAGGAGTCCGGAGGTCAAAAACCGTAATCCTCAGGATTTTGTGGATCAGACGATCCTCGACGAACTGGAAAGGGAGAGATTCTTTAAGGGATTGGGCTCGTGATTTGTCTCGGGGAAGCCTATTCCGCCGCAAGATCTAAGAGGACACCGTCAGGATCAGAAGTTGCATGACTGCACATCTTGCAATCTTCCAGGTTCTTCTGTCTCGTAGGTCCGTCTCTTCCAACCTCAATTTTCCTCGGAGCCGATAGCGGGAAAGATTTGCCAATTTCCTCGAGGTCTTTCCTGGCCCTCTCCAGGTTCTCGACCTTGAAGCCAATGTGATCGAGCCCTTCTCTTAAGCCTCTGTGTGAGGTCATATCGAAAGGGCGTAGAACGAGGCAGACCCTACCATCAGTGAGGTAAAAGCTGTTGTTATCTGAAAAACCTTCCAGCTTAGTAAGTTCGTAGACTTCTCGATAGAAGCGAGCCAGATGCGCAGGGTCGGAAGCACGGATCGCGATATGATTGAGCCATCGCGGCTGGTCCCAACCCTCCTGGAGATATCCCTCCCTGACGTTGGCCATTCCTTTCTGAGAGAGGTCAAACTGATTGCCCGCAGGGTCATGGGTTCTCAGACCCGCAAAAGGGACATGTTCCTGACTTCTCGCGACCTTTATATTGGGGTAACTCTGCTTGAGCCTGTCCAAGACCGTTTGGACATCATCCACTTCAAGGCCAAAATGGTCCAGCCCCGCCTGGAACCCAGGTTGTCTCTGAAGGAGCGCTAGCCCTATGACACCATCGCTGATGTGCCCCCGGTTAGGATTATAGCTTCCGGTCTCGTCAGTCATTCCCGAGGTGATTTTTTTCATTCCAAAGATGGACTGATAGAATTTCGCCATTCTGTCATAGTTCTCGGTATAGATCGCAACATGTCTAATCTTAGCAAACATTCTCACTCACTCCTTTTAGCGTGAGAAGATAGTCTGCCACACGACTCCTGTCAAGACGACATGGGAAGTCTCTGAAACTCATTGGTCACCCTTCGACTAGGCTCAGGGTGATCGGGTTAGTGTGAAAGCCCGCGCAGGCCAGCCGTTCGTCCTGAGCTTCGTCGAAGGATACGGCTGGCGTACCAGGACAGGCCTAAGCCGGTTCATTGGGTTGACTTTCCAAAGAAAACCGTGGGAGATTATCCGCGAAGGAAAATTTCATGCGCACCGGCGCGCTCGCGGACATCACCGTCATTGAATGCTCCACGTTTGTAACAGGTCCCTATGCAGCGGCGCTCTTAGGGGATCTCGGTGCCCGTGTCATCAAGATCGAGTCTCCTCCAGACGGGGACCCCTATCGCTATTTTGCCTCTGACCCGTTTTTCAGTCCGAATTTTGCGCACCTGAATCGCAATAAAGAGAGTCTGGTTCTGGATCTCAAGGCAAAAAAAGGAAGAGGGATCTGCGCCGAACTGGTTAGGAGGGCAGATGTCTTTGTGGAGAACTTCCGGCCGGGGACTGCGGAGCGCCTTGGCCTCGGTTACGAGACATTGCGTTCAAAAAACCGCGGGCTGGTCTATTGCTCGATTTCCGCATTCGGACAGACAGGACCTTACGCCGACAAGCCGGGTTTTGACACTCTGGGCCAGGCGATGAGCGGGCTCTTAAGTGTCCTGACGGACATTGATGAACCTAAGGTGATGGGGATAGCCCTGTCGGATTACGTTACAGGTCTTTCTGCCGGATACGGGATTTTGGGCGCACTCCTTGCGCGCCAGAAGAGAGGAGAAGGTTCGAGGGTAGAAACCTCCTTGCTTCAGTCCACGCTCTCTTTCATCGGGGAGACGGCGGCGGGATATCTGAGGACTGGTGAAATACCGAACCGGCTCGCACGAGTCAAGAATGCTCACGCGTTTGCCTTTTTGGCCAAGGACAGGTTGCCGCTGGTTATTCACTGTTCGGTCCCGGAAAAGTTTTGGCGCGCTCTCTTAAGGGCTGTGGGACGGGTGGATCTTGCAGAGGATAAGAGATTTAAAACTAGAGAGGATCGGCGGAAAAATTACGCGGAGCTACAAGACGAGCTTTCATCGACCTTTGCTATTGGGACGAGGGATGAGTGGCTAAAGAGGCTGGAAGAAAATGACGTCCCTGCAGGACCGCTTTATAATATGGCGGAGGTCTTGGCAGATCCGCAAATCGGACATCTCGGCTTAATCGAGGAGGTCCAGCATCCTAAGGTAGGAACGCTAAAATTTGTCGGCTCTGCCGTCAACTATACGGGTCTGCCTCGGAAAAAGGCAGGCCCACCTCCGCTCCTGGGAGAGCATGCGAGAAAGATTCTTGCAGAACTGGGCTACAGTGAAGGCCAAGTGAAAGAGCTTGAAAATAAGGGTACGGTTAAGGCAAGCTGAGATAACACTGCGCACAGGGCTTCAGCGGAATAATCGACCCGCCCTTTCTTTTTTCAGAGCACGGATGGAGAGAAAGTTGGATCATAAGGAGGAATATCGTGGGTACAATTTATGACATCGAGATCAACTCGGCAGCCCATTATCCAGCAGCCGGTGTGATTGATCTGGTAGAGATGACCGAGGCGGCAGGGTTTGGGGCCTTCTGGAAAGGGGAGTCTAACAGCACAGATCCTGTGGTGCTTCTCTCTGCTGCCGCCAGCCGCACCAAGACGATCAAGCTCGGAACAGCGATATACCATATCTATGGACGCAGCCCTGTGACCCTGGGTATCCAGAGCGCTACCTTACAGGACTTATCAAACGGCCGGCTTCTCTTGGGTCTGGGAGTGGCCAACAAGAGCATCGCCGGTTGGCATGGTGGTGTCTTTGACCGTCCGCTCAGGCGCGCCCGCGAATACATAGAGATCGTCCGGAAGGTTGCCGCAGGTGAGCGGGTCGAGTATGAGGGTGAGATTTACCAGACTGGCAAACGCTTCCAGCTATCCTGGAAGCCGAGCCATCCGGTCGTTCCTATATACCTGGCAGGCCTGGGCCCGCAGATGACCAAGCTTGTAGGCAAGATTGCCGATGGTGTCTTCATTAACATGGCAACCCCGGCCAAAATCCGGGAGATCGCCGAGCGGGTGCGCGAGGGTGCCAGAGAGGCTGGTCGCGACCCAAGCAAGATCGAGATCGTTGCCAAGTGTCGGGTTTCGCTTAACCCTGACCGCCAACTCGCGCGCTCGCGCCTACGTCAAGTATTGACCTTTTATAATCTGGCCGACCACTATAGCGACATGCTCAAGGGTTTGGGATTTGAGCCGGAGGTGAATGCGATTCAGGAAGCCTTTCAAAAAGGGGGATTTAAGGTGGCGATGGCGGCCCTGAGCGATAACTATATGGACAGACTTCCAGTCGTGCCCGGGACATCGATTGCCGAGATCAAGGAGAGGCTGCTTCCTTTCACCGAGGCCGGCGCGACCCGCCTGGTTATCCCTTATGTACCGGTTACGGAGCCCGTCGTAGAAGACGCCAGGAAGTTTCTCCGCGCCTGGGGAAACTCATAATCGTTACTCGTTATTCGTTGACTCGTTAACTCGTTTCATGGATTCACGAATACACGATTAACGAATATACGAGTAACGAAAACAGGAGGAGAACATGTGTGATTTTGCTGCTGATGCCGAGGCTGCGGCCTCGTTAATGGTGGGCCGGACGCTCAGTGTGGAGCGGGTACGCCAACTCAATGCCAAGGACTATTTCTATCAGATGCTCAAGGATAACCCGGAGATGCTCAAGATCTACCCGGGTATTGAAAACGAGCTGCTTCAGGGGGCGATTGATTGTCATATCCACGCCTATCCTGATTTCGTGCATCGTTCGCAGGATATGATCGGGATCGCCATGGAAGCGGCCAGGGCGGGGATGCGCGCCCTTGCCTTCAAGGATCACTGGAACATTAGCTGCAATGCGGCCTATCTCGCCCAGCGTCACATTGATTATTTAGTCGAGAAGGGAGAACTCCAGCACCGCGTCGAGATTTACGGGGGTGCAGGGACCTGTCACGGGATGAATCCCGAATATATTCGTGTTGCGCTCCAGTACCCGAACTTTAAGATGATCTGGTTTCCCACCTTTACCTCGCTGGGATTCTGGCGCGGCGCAGGGCACCCCGAAAAAGGCGGTGTGCGACTGGTCGCTGAGAACGGCGAGGTGCTGCCCCAAGTGGTCGAGATCATGAAGATGGCGGTGGAGAAAAAAGTCGGCATCGGGTTTGGCCATACGGACTTTAAAGAGCTTTTGCCGCTGGCCAATAAGGCCAAGGAGCTTGGTGTGCGCGCCACTCTGGATCACCCGCTCCTCGAACTCAACAAGCTCCTTCTCGATGAAATGAAGCAGCTAGCGGACCTTGGAGTCTATGTGGGAACCTACTGTCAACCAATGATACCGAGTTTATATCAGCCGGTGGCAGATCCGATGGAGACGATCCGGACCATTCAGGCGATTGGGCCGGAGCGGTGCATCATAGGGAGTGACTTTGGGCAGGTGCTGCACATGGATGCCATCGACGGGATGCGGGTCTTTATCCGGGCCTTGCTTGGGTACGGGATCAAGCCGGAGCAGATCAAAGTGATGCTGAAGGATAATCCGGCAAAGTTGATGTGGTTGGATGAGAAGTAGGCAGTAGGCAATAGGGCAGTAAGCAAAAGAGTCCTAACGAAATCCTTCTAATGCCTCTTGCCTAACGCCTTTCTCTCGCTTCTTCTTTCCTATTTAGGTTAATCTACAGGCGAGTCCGCGGGTGACGGAGGGTTTGTTCATACTCGCAAGCGCTTCCGGAAGTTAGCTTCGATGAATCAGAGGTGGTGGATTGTCATTGCTGGATGTGTGGCACACGCCGTAAACACGGGCCTTAGCTATTTTGGAATGAGCGCCTACTTTCCTTCCTTCGAGCGGGAATTCGGCTGGAGCCGAACAGCCATCTCAGGCGCCTTCTCGCTCGCGAGAATCGAGTCCGGCCTCTTGGGTCCGCTAGAGGGTTACGCTACAGACAGGCTCGGCCCTCCAAAGATGATGTTCATCGGCATCATCGTTGGCGCATTGGGATTTCTCGCTCTAAGCGTGGTCAATTCATTGCCCATGCTCTATGCCGTTATTGTTCTGGGGATCGTCTTGGGCTCCAGCCTGGGTTACAACATGCCTATCAGTGTGATCATAGCGAAGGTATTCCGCACAAGAAGAAGCTTTGCCTTCGGAATCTATCGCATGGGTCCCGGATTGTCCGGCCCTATCGTGCCGGTGGTGGGTTGGATGATCGGCTTGTGGGGCTGGAGAACCGCGGCAGTGGCCTCGGCTCTTATTCTATTGGCCGTCAGCCTTCCATTGGCCTCCCTGATCGCCCGGACCTACAAGCATCACCAAGCTGCGCCCAATGAAGTTCCACACTCAAAGGCAGATGTTGCATCGGAGTCGCACGTCGCATCTGACCCGGAGTTTACTCTAAGAGAGGCGATGAGAACGATGTCCTTTTGGACGCTCTCTATTGCCATGGCGTTGCGCCATATGGTCACGGAGGGCGTCTCGGTCCATTTCGTGATCCTTCTCGTGGACCGTGGATGGAGCACGGCGGCAGCCAGCGGTCTCCTTGGCATCTCCGCGCTGATCGGGGCGCCTGCTCGTCTGGGGATGGCCTGGCTGGGAGATTTGTTTGATAAGCGGCGACTCATCATGGGGCTTCTTATTTCACTCGGCATCTCGGTGCTTTTCATGGGCTGGACTTCCCATCCTTATCTGTTCACAACCTTCATGGTGATTTACTCTCTGGCCTACGGCGGTCTCGCTTCCCTTCAGGAACCTATTCGCGCCGACTACTTCGGCACCCGATACTTCGCGACCATTCATGGAATGAGCCGCTCCGTCACAACGGCGGGCACCTTTATGGGCCCGATCATTGCCGGGTTTTTCTACGATTTAACGAAGAGCTATGCGCTTCCCTTTGCCTTATTTGCTTTCGTCAGTCTTTTGTCGACGCTCTGTATGTTTATGGCCAAACCGCCCGTGAACCGCAGAACTTAGAAGATCTAAGGATGGAACGTCAAACTTCCATCAACGCATGTTACTGCGTAGCCACCTATCTCGATAGACTCGCCAACAACGCGCACGGCGACTAGACCATCGCGACCGACTTGCATGCCTTGACGAGCAGTATACTTTGACCCGTAATTACTCAACATGCCGGTTTGCACCAAAAACACAGCCACGCTCGCGTTGCCGCTGCGCATACAGGGTCCTCTGGAACACCCTGCAACGGCGCGAATGAGCGCACATGCAGCGAAGATATTCCATCGTTCGCACGCCCAAAGACAGCATAGCCGTCCTCTATTGCGGCATGTGCGCTTCCGATGATCGGATGTCCGGCAAAAGGTAGCTCTTGCTTCGGTGTAAAGATTCTCAGGCGATAGTCGGCATGGCTGGACGACGGGGGTAAAATAAAGGTGGTCTCCGATAGATTAGTCCACGCGGCGATTCGCTGCATTTCGTCTGAAGTTAGTCCTTCCGCGCCAATGACCCCCGGCAACCGGATTTCCCCAATACGGTTTCTGTGTGAAGACATCAACCTGCTTGAAAGGAAAGGTTTGCATGATTGTGTCGAAGCCGCCCCGAGTTGACTCGTGTAGGTCCTATCCCTTCCTCTTATAATCTAGGATTTCAACAACTGGTAAAGTGGCTTAAAGTTACGAATTGTCTGTTGGGCTATGTTAACGAATTGAGGAGACTTAACCTTGGGAAAATGTTTATGGATGAAACGCACCTGCAACTGGAGCTGCAAATTCACGCCAGCTTTTTTCTGGATTGCGTCTTCAGTAGCTTTAAACCAAAGAGGAAAGGTTTTTGTTCCCCGTTTGCTAGACCTCAAATTAGCGGTGTCGAAATTAAACTCCAAGGTCGCGTCTGGCACGACGACTCGTTGGCCCTTAAAATGCCGCTGGACTACTATGAGCCATACTTCCGGAGCCCGCTTCCGAGTGTCACTAAGGATCTGCTGGAATCTTTCACGGAAACTTGGATCCCGGAGAACTTCTTTTAATCTTCGCCACCGCCTTCTAGCGTTGTTCGGAAGCGTCAAGGAAATAACTGTCCGAGCCTCTTCAATCGAGACCGTGAAGTGAAGATCGGACGTGAAAGGGTGGACGCCAAAACAGTCCCAGACTGAGGTTCCATCGGTGGTAATGCTATCCCTTCGCTCCTTTAGTGCGGGATAAAATTTTCTGACCTGGGGTTGCAGCTCATCCATGAGGGATATGAGGCAACTTTTCGCTCTCCGTCGGTCGTAACCCTCCCGAAAATCGATACCCTGAAAAGCGCTCAGATGTTCCTTCATTTCCAAGTACCCTCTCAAATTCGATAAAAGTCTCCGACTGTGATCAGAGCCTCGTTTTGTTTTCAAGAGATTAACTGTCCAACGATGTACCCTTGTCCAGGGGTGCCAATGAATCTGTTTTCTCTTCCTCTTAAGCTCACGTATAGCTTGGGGTTCTTTACGATCAGGTGTCAAAACCAGAAGATGCTTTCGGCGATAGGATGTGATGCTCCGGAGATGTCCAAGAAGCTGTTCCTCGCGAACCGTACCGGGGAAAATCTTGCTTTCAAGAACAAGCCCCCAGCTTGGTTTCTCACAAATAATCCGACCGTCGGGAACCGTCCTGATTTCCCGGTCTAACTTAGAAGTGGTCCGTCTATCTCCAGACCGACTTGGTCTTTTTTGTGTGTCTATTTCTATCTTGTCACTTCTAGCGTCATGTCGCTCACTTATGAACTCTTTCAGAAAGGATGAAACTATGGTTGGAGACGAGGCAACGGTCTGCAGAAGGGCGTTGGTTACCCTATTCTCTTCGACCGAGTATTGATCAAAAAGGTTAGGAAGATTCGAGACCAGCATTGGTTAACCAAGAAGAGCAGGTTTAGCAAATCAAGGTCAGACTCGCTCTCTTGATATATCTCGGTGTTAAGGACTGCTCTGATCACCCACCCAGTGC
>JAHFAO010000230.1 GCA_023250515.1 Deltaproteobacteria bacterium
GGCTGCTGCACGATAAGGTGAAGGCCAACCTCTTGATCATCGACTATCGCGGCTATGGCCGGAGTGAGGGGACGGTCTCGGAAGAAGGAACCTACAAAGACGCGGAGGCCGCGCTCCGACATCTGCGGGCCAGGGAAGATATCAATCCAAAGGACATTGTTCTCTTTGGTCAATCCTTGGGCGCGGCTGTGGCAGTGGAGCTGGCCAGCCGCGAAGATTGCCTGGCCCTCATCCTTGAGGCGCCTTTTGCATCGATCCGCGATATGGCGCGCGTGGCTTTTCCCTTGCTCCCGATCGGACCTCTGCTGCGCACCCGCTATGACGTGGTGGAAAAAATCAAGAGAGTCAAAACCCCGCTGCTTGTGCTCCATGGCGATCAGGATGAAGTGGTTCCCTTTGCGCAGGGGAAAAAGGTTTTCGCAGCGGCGCCTTCGCCCAAGGAGTTCTACACGATTCGCGGCGCGCACCACAATGACACCTTCATCCTGGGCGGGGATGCCTATTATGCAGCCCTCAGAGATTTCATCGAGCGGGCTGAAGCCCGACGGGCTGGAGGATAGAAAGCCGGCTTCTTAACCGGTTTCTGGTGTCCCTACCCAACACCTCACCTGGCAGAACCTGAAAGCATGACTGGGCCGCCCCATGGAACCAACAAAACAGGGAAAAAGATTTTTCTTGACAGGCCCGTCCGGCTGCTATATGGCACGTAACATGTCACAAGTCAAATTGACGGAAGATCTCGCCAACTCCATCGTCTCGCTGGAGCGGGCCTCCAGTCTTAAGGAACAGGCCTATCAGCAAATCAAAACCCTCCTTCTGACCGGCAAGCTTCCCAACGGTACCGTCGCGTCGGTTCCGCTGATCGCCAAGAGACTGGGCATCTCCCGGACGCCGGTCAGAGAGGCGTTCTTGGATCTGGAGAAGGAGGGGCTGATCAAGATATTGCCCAAGAAGGGAGCCGTCACCAACCCTACTTCACCCGAAAGGAAACGGGAGATCTTTCTTATTCGCCAAGCGCTCGAAGGCATTGTCGTGACCAAGCTGGCAGATTCGATTACCGAAACCCAAATCGCTGCCCTGAAGAGCATCCTCGAGAGACACAAAAAAACTCCCCGGGGCGAGGTTGGCTGGGATGAGTTCAGCCGAGTCGACCGAGAGTTCCACATCACGATGGCGTCGTTCGCGGGGTTCGAAAAAATCAGAGATATCCTGGTCAATATCCGTGATCTGATGGAGATGATCGGTCGGGAAGCTTTAAGTTCCCACGGCAGGCGCGAAAAGATCTTTAAGGAACACGAAAACATTCTCATGGCTCTGGAAAGAAAAAACAAGCGCGCGGCTCGCAAAGCCATCCGATTTCACCTGGCAGAAACCGAAAGGTCGCTGAAAGGCTAAAGACTAAGGGCAATCAAAAACGGTCATAAGAAACCGTTCAAACAGGAATGACAAACTGAACTTTCAATGATTCGCTGAGAATGGAAAAAACACAGTATACCTTGGCGGGCGCTATTTTATTGGCGCTTTTTGTAGCGCTTCTGGGTTGGTATTTTTTGGCGAGCTACATAGGCCATCGGGTATCGCTGCAAATTGAAGAAAAGATGCTAACGGTGCACGATGATTTGCTTGCGATCGATGGACGCCATAATGGCAATAAAACCGCAGTCGGAAAGTTCGGTTTGATTCTTATCACTAAAGATGGGGGCAAAACTTGGGATAAACGGCCGAGCGGGACGACTAGAGCGCTGACTGCGATATCCTTTGCAGATAATGAGCATGGATTTGCTGTGGGCAGTGGGGGAACTATCTTGGCCACCCGTGATGGGGGCAGCTCTTGGCAAACACAGGTTTCTGGAACGAAGGATCAGCTTTTGGGGGTCTATGCTGTGAGTCCAACTCAGGTTTATGTCGTGGGCGCTTTTGGCACCATGCTCGCCACTACTGATGGGGGTCGAAGTTGGATCAGGCAAAAGCTCCTCTGGGACAAACTCATAGAACGCATCGTCAAAGAGAGCGGTTACGTGGAGCCTAACTTAAATGCAGTTTACTTTAGCTCTTCGGAGAGAGGTTGGGTGGTAGGAGAGTTCGGGCTTGTTCTGCACACAAAGGATGGAGGTAAGACTTGGGCCTCGCAACGCTATAATATTGACCTGCCGCAGCTCTACGCGATTAAATTCCTTGATGACCGGCGTGGCTGGGCGGTAGGGCAGGCGGGAAGCCTCATTCAGACCAGAGACGGTGGACAACGCTGGTCTCCAGTGGAGCTTGAAATCAAGCGGGATCTTTACGCGCTCTCCCTGGAAGATGAGCGCGGCGTGATCGTTGGTGATGGGATAGTCTTTGCAAGTCGGGATGGAGGCTCTAGTTGGCTATCGATGCAGGCTTCCGCTGAAGATCAATGGCTCAGCGGGGTGGCGTTGAAGAGTAGTGAGGCCATTGCTGTAGGGAGGGCAGGAACAACTCAAGTGTTAAATCTGGACAAGATCCCCGCAGATAAAAACGCAGGAACGGTGCCATGAGACGTTGGGCAGAGTGGCTTTACAATCATAGGCTTGCTGCGACCATAGCGATTCTGTTTGTGACTCTTTTTTTCGCCTGGCAGGTGAGGAATCTTGATATCTCCACACACTTTTCTGATTTATATCCCAGGAATCATCCCTATATAAAACTTTTTGAAAAGTACCCCGGCTTTGGCTCGCCCTTCACCGTTACCCTCGTTATCCAAGCAAAAAAAGGGACCATTTATAATCCCCAAACTCTCCAGAAAATCCAGGAGGCTACCAGGTTAGCCGACCTAATCCCTGGCGTCGATCACGATCAGATCCTGTCGATCGCATCCCGCAAGGTCAAGCACGTGGAAGCGACGATCGGCGGGATTCAAGCGACCAATCTTCTGGTGGGGCCGATTCCCGGCACGCCGGAAGAAATCGCCAAGCTGCGCGAGAACGTGCGCGCTACGGGCGGCGTCATGGGGACTTTGGTTTCGTTTCGCGAGGACGCGGCGCTGATTCAAGCCACTTTCATCGAGCGGCTGACCGATTTCGACGTCATCTTCAACTCCGTCAACGACATCATCAAGAAATTGCAGGACGCGGACCATGAGGTCCATGCCGCGGGCCAGCCGATGCTTACAGGCTGGGTCTATCACTATCAAAAAGAGATGTACGCGATTTTTGCCTTCGGACTGCTTGCTATGGGTTTGTTCCTGATCCTTCATTTCCGCAATATTGTGGGGGTTGTAACGCCTCTGCTGGTCGGCGTAGTGAGTGCCATTTGGGGATTCGGGTTTGCCGGTCTTTTGGGTTATAACCTCGATCCTCTGATCATTGTGGTGCCTGTTCTATTGGTCGCCCGAGCGCTGAGCCACTCGGTGCAGATGTGCGAGCGATATTTTGAAATCTACAATGAGGCGCGAGATGTAAGAAAGGCCAGTGTGGAGTCATTCATCTCTCTCTTTCCACCCGGTGTCGTAGGGATTATTTGCGATGCTGCCGGTCTATTCATTATTGCTATTGCTCCCATCCGCCTCATTGAGAAGCTTGCTTATGTATGCGGCCTTTGGTCCTTGGCTCTGGTCGTCACAGCCGTGGTTCTAACCTTCCTCCTCTTGTCCTATCTGCCGCCGCCGAAAAACGCGGAAAAGGTCGTTCTGAGCTCCGGGCGAAAGGATGGACCGCTTTACCGGACTTTCAAGTCCATCGCCTTTTTTTCTTCGACACCGGGACGGTCGATCGCAACGTGCGTTTTTTTCCTCGTCGTGACCATGGCCTCGGGCTGGTGGGCGTTCCACCGGAGCATAGGCGACGTGAATCCCGGCACGCCGCTTTTGTGGCCCGACTCTCCTTACAACACGGCGATCCGAAAGATCAACGAGCGCTTTGGGGGGTTCGACGTCCTTCAAGTGGTGGTGGAAGGCAAGCCTGAGAGTATCAAGACCAGCGACGGGCTCAACCTGATGCAGCGTTTCCAACGTTACATGGAGCGTGACGCAGAGGTGGGAGGAACCTTTTCCTTCGCCGACCTTGTGCCACAAGTAAACCGGCTCTTCCACGGTGGGCTACCGAAGTGGGGGGTTATACCAGAGAACGACTCCGACGCGGCCATGCTCTCTCAGTTGGCGATGACTGGAGCCAGCCCAGGCGACTTTGACCGGCTATTTACCAGGGATTTTGGCGCTGGAAACGTGACGGTTTGGTACAAAGATCACCGGGGAGAAACCGTCGAGCGCGCCCTTAGAAGAGCCCAGGGATTTATGGAGGCTGGGAAAGATGAGGGAAGCAAAGGTTTTACCGTCCGCCTGGCCGCGGGGACAATCGGTCTTCTTGGGGCTCTCAATGAGACGATTGGACGTTTGGAGACTCTCACGGTCATTCTGATCTCTCTTGTGATTTTTGCGATAACTACCTTTATCTATCGTTCGTTTACAGCGGGGTTACTTCTTAGTGTTATATCGAACATAGCCTACCTCATTACGTCTGCCATCATGTATCACTTAGAAATTGGTTTAGACGTGAACACCCTCCCTATTGGCGCAGTCGGAATGGGGATCGGTATCGATTACAACATTTATCTCATGAGCCGGATGTGCGAGGAGTACCGGCTAAACCCCAACTATGCCAAGCTGGTTCCTGCCTCGATCTTTACAACCGGGAAGGCGATCTTTTTCACTGCGACCACCATGGTGGTGGGTATCATCCT
>JAHFAO010000081.1 GCA_023250515.1 Deltaproteobacteria bacterium
GGGACTTCTCGATCTGCTTTTGCAGCGCTATGAGCGCGAGAAGCGCCAGCTGAAATGCTGCGAGCCGCGCGACCTCATCGAGCGCTGTCTTGACATCTGCCGCTACGAGAAGCTTCCGCTGGCGCTCACACCTGATCTGCTTGAGTTGGCCTGGGCCAACTACTTCGGTCCCAAAGTCAGTTGAAACCCTCGCGAGCAGTTTGTGAGTGCCGCACTAAGATAGACTCGAATACGCCTACATCAGAGAGAGCAGGTTATTAGCAGTCGTCTTTCAACTCCGCTCTATAGATGCCTGCGGAAAAAATCCGCTACCCGGTCTTGGTACTCTTTCCCCAGTTCGCCGTGGGCGAATCCCACCTTTAACCAAAACTCAGCGCGACGATTCTCCTTTAGCGACATTTGCAGCAACTGAGCGTGCGCAAAGGGGATCACAGCATCGTTTGAAGAATGGATAAGTAGAATAGGGATAGTTGTATTTCGGACCGCTTGAGCGGGCGAGACATCTCTAATATCGATGCCAAGGAAAATCCTCGTCCACAGCCAAACGAGATACGCCAGGGGATATCTAAGCACCGGAATCATAAAAAGCTCCGGCGCCATCTGAGCCAGACTGGCATAGCTGGATTCTGACACGACTGCTTTAATTTCGGGAGCTCTTTCTATACTCATCAGCGCCACTGCCCCACCCATGGAAAACCCCCAAACACCCACCTCCTCAATACCTTTGTTCTTGAGAAACTCGATGGCAGCTAAGAGGTCCCTAATCTCCTTGGCTCCGACAGTTGAATACCTGCCTTCACTTTCGCCAAGGTAACGAAAATCAAACAAAAAGAGATTGTACTCTTTATGCAAAAAAGACAGTGCCGGTAAAATATTGCCTTTGTCTGCTGGATAACCGTGCAGAAGGATCACAGTCTTTTTTGTTGCTGTTCCGCCTGGGATAAACCACCCGCGCAGAGCGAGGCCGTCACTGGTCTTGAACCATACAGGCTCATATTCCAGCTGTAAGTTCTTGGGAGTAAGAGACGATAAAATTCTGGGCGGGCGGATTGAGGTATAAAAACCCCAGAGGCTGATAACGATGAGAAACCCTAGGGTGATAACGACGATGCGAATGATAGATGCCCACATCCAAGCGGGCATTGTCCTATCGTCCCATTAGAGTTTCAAGATGTCTTTGAGATTATTTTTCCGAAAGGTCTAGCAGGACTCCGTCCGGGTCAGATGTAGCATACTCCCCTAGGATACATGCCTCCAGGTCTTTTTGAATGAATTGGCCGTGTCTCCCGACAGTTATTTTTCTTGGCGCAGATTCCGGAAAAGACTTTTCCTCCCCTCGCAATCCCATGGCCTATTGTATTGCTGAGCGGAGGGGTCTGCTCCGAAGCGCGGGAGACATCCGGCACTAAACGGTCTCACAGTGAGAGAGCCAATCGGGTTAAGTCCTTGGGAGCAGAAAGGCGAAGGCCCATTGGCTCCCGCTCAGGTGCAGGCCCCGTCCGCTTCGCTTGGCACCTACACTTTTCGCAACAGAGCCCAAAGAGAGTTGACAAGTGCTGTGCTTCATGGGAGATAAGGCGTCGGGGAAAAAAGCACCAAAAAATGAATCCAAAGAAAGGTAAAAGCAACTTATGTTAGCGAGAATCCAACACGTGGCCATTGTGAGTGAAAATTTCGTCCGGGAGACAAAGTTTTACGAGTCCCTCTTCGGCATGAAGAGGTCGAAACCTGGGTCAGATCAGGAGGCCAAAGCTATCCAAATGAACTACGGCTTGAGCATCAGCGATGGTTATGTCGGCATGACTGTAATCGGGCGAAAACCAGGTTATCCGGCAGGTCTCCACCACTTCGGGATCGATGTTGACGACATGGATACCGTCTTCGCCCGCATAAAGGAAAGATACCCAGCTATTAAGATTTTGAAGCGTCCATCCAATCGCCCCTTCGCATCGTTCGGCGCCCATGATCCCGAAGGCAATATCTTTGACCTTACGCAGGAGGGAATGGAGAACAAAACAGATGTTTATGTTGTAGGCTGGCAGCAAGAGCGCCGAATAAACCACATCAAATTACGCGTCCTCCATCCAGCCATCATCGCGCGCTTTTATCTCGATTTATTCGACTTGCGGGAGGAGGAAAAGGCTTTAGAAGACCCGAACTTCTATCTTACGGACGGCAGGGTTACCTTAATCATCGCGCCTTGGGATATCACGGACTACAGCGGGGCGGGGCTTGAGAGGTCCGGATTGGAGCATATTGGTTTCGAGGTAGAAAGTGTGGATGCGGTCAAGAAAGACTTGGTTGCATTGAGAGAATCCGATCCAACCATGTCTGAAAGAACAATCAGCGTGCAGTCAGAAGCCGAGCATCGAGTAAGGCTTATCGCCACCTGTCGCCACGGACGATATCAACTATCCGACCCGGACGGAGTCTTCATCGATGTTTCCGAGTAGGCCTAAACCTCCCATCCTTTTTCGGAGATATCAAAGCCATTCCCTTCCGGATCATGCACACGATACTCGGCGTAGGGAATGCGGTCTGGTCGCCTGGCCCCAGTGGCAACGCCAGCCTCCTCCACTCGTCTTTGGATCTCTTCGTTGCTTTTCACCTGGAAGCCAAAATGGTGAATGCCGAGTTTCTCCTCCGCCCGCTGCAAAAGCAGAGCGAGATTGAAATAACCATCAGAGACAAAAATGGATGAGCGGTCCGAGCGAGAGACTTCCTTCATTCCGAGAACGCTGCCATAAAAATCAGCTAGGCGCTGAGGATTGGGAGTATAAAGGGCGATGTGTCGAATTGGAAAAGGACTTTTTTCCTCCGAAACCCCAAAACCCTTCTCGGAAAGATCGACAAGGTTTTTGTCAGGATCCCCGATACAGAATTCAGCGTAAGGCTCACTATCGGTTCGTGGAGTGATCTGCACCTTGACCCCGCGTTTCTCAGACCGCTCCTGCATCCCCTGCATTCCCTTCTCGTGAAAGCCCAGGTGGTGAAGGCCTGGCGGTCGATCAGGCCGATTCGTCAAAAGGGCAAGGTTAAAGATGCCATCGGAAAGGAAGACATCTGTCTCGCTCTCTCGGACCGTTCTGAGATCAAACACCTTACGGTAGAAGTTCGCTAAACGACCCGGATCCTTGGCAGCGATGGAAAGGCAACGCAACTGAGCCATAGAAGTCCTCCTCTTTTCCGTAAGCGCGGCCAGATTCTATCATGCATATCGACTGAGTCAAAGGATTGCTAAATCTCAAATTGCCTGAAGCCCGGTAGCGGCCTCTGGTTCAGATCTTCTGAACGGCAGGACTAAACTAAACGTGCTTCCCTGGCCGATCTCACTCTCAACTTCAATCCTCCCTCCCAGAGACTGCGCTAGTTTCTGGCAGAGACTCAACCCTAGTCCCGTCCCGCCATATCTCCGTGTGGACGATCCGTCTAACTGACGGAACTCCTCAAAGATAATATCCTGGTCCGGTTTGTTGATCCCGATCCCGGTATCGGAGATCGAGATTTCCACAAACGGATCGCCCTTGTCGGAGAGGGGTCTGATTTCTAGGACGATCTCACCTCTTTCTGTGAATTTCAGCGCATTCGTTAGAAGTTGCGTCAGAATCTGGTGCAACTTTTTTGCATCGGTTTCAATGACATCCAGTTGGGGCTCGATTTGCATTCTAAACCAGATAGGCCGTTCCTTGATAAGTCTCTGCACCATCATCTCCAGCGACTGGAACATCTCCCTGACGTTGACCTCCTGAATACTCTTGGCTATGGTCCCGGTCTCCATCCGGGCAAGATCGACCAGGCTATCCATGAGTTGCGAAAGGTCCTGCCCGTTGGTAACTACACGCTCTAAGATCGCCCTGGTGTCGCCAGCGAAGCCCGGATCCAAAAGGACCTCGGAGTAGCCCAGTATCGTGCTCACAGGGGTCCTGATCTCATGGGATATGTTCGCCACAAACTGCCGCTTTAGCTGATCCACTTCAATGAGCTTCCTATTAATCACTTGGGACTGATCGTATAGAAGCCGATAATTTTCTTTTGCTTTTTCTGATTCCTCAAAAAGCATCCCATTTTCAAGGGAGAGGGCAAGCTGATCGGCCAG
Organism: Deltaproteobacteria bacterium; assembly: GCA_023250515.1. GTDB lineage: Bacteria > Desulfobacterota > Binatia > UBA9968 > UBA9968 > JAHFAO01. Next base: position 4,097 of record JAHFAO010000081.1, read on the forward strand.
GTTACAAAGCAGCCTAAAATCGTCGGCACTATATTCCCTTCCCGAGCGCTTTTTCCCCAGCGAGACAAATCCGAGAACGCTATCTTCAAAGATCACAGGGATCAGCAGCTCCGCTTTTAGCTCCCTAAAGATCTCCAGAAGCCCGGCCCGACCTTGTTGATAGATAGGATCCGTCTCTACCTCGTCTTTAGAGATCCCCTTCTTGATTGTTCCGAAATGCTGAATCCATAGAGAACCCAAATGAGGCGGGGGATCTTTGACCTCAGGGCGCTCGTCACCGAGGGAGATGCCAACATATTTTTCCTGCCCCTGGAGTCGTAAAAAGAGAAGACCAATTTCGATCCCGACTCGGTCCGTTATTAACCTCAGATATCTTTCCGCCACAATTTGCGGTCTAGAAAGGGATCGAAGTAATAAGCTGATCTCGTTCTGGAGCTGTATCGGATCATATTCCTTACGATAAACGTAATGATCTACCACCCCTTCAATCCAGCGCAGGAGCGGATTGAACAGCAGGACTACTAAAATGGAGAACAACAGAGGAACCAGGGGATCTTTCTCATAAATCCCTAAGGAGATGTTTAAAAGAGAAATGACCAACACGTATATCAATAACAGGGATCCGGTTAGAGCAACCCGGGTGAGGCCGACCTTGAGAATCGCGTCGATATCAAAGAGATTATACTTAAGCAACGCGTAGGCTACGGATAACGGAAAAAAAACAGTCGCGATTAACAGAAGGTTATAAGGGATCTCCCAGTAAAGGGAACTCGTCAGAACCGTGCCGAAGGTGGGAAGGAAAAAACCAAGGATCGCCCCAACCAACACGACGCGCAGGCGCGACCTTTCCAAATTAGATATGCAGCCTCTCAAGGCGGCCCAAAGAAGGCCAAGAAAAATCAGCGCAGCCAAACAGCTATAGCCATAGCCTAGCCGCAAGGCCCAGTGCCAAGCTTCAAGCGGACCGTGGAAGGTAAAGCTATAGAAGAGGCCGAGGAGGATCGATATGCCGTAAATAAGAGATAGGGCAAACGTCTGCCTCGTGCGCCCATCACGTCCTTTGGTCAACAAAAGACCCAAGTGGATTCCGGCGCTTGGGGTTAGAGTGAAGGCAAATATGCGAACCTCCTTCGGCAAAACCTGTGTCGTCATGAAATCAAAGGTAGTCGTAAACCAGAAGAAGATGGTGCTCACCATGAAAAAGAGGGGGCGTGCCGATGGAGAGGTGGAGCCAAGATAAAAAGGAGTGAATCCTATGGCCAAAAAACCTATTCCCGTGAGAAGGTAAATGCCGAAACTGAGTAGCCAATCATGAAAGGAGAATTTCATAGATGGGATCATGAGCTGGAAGGATTTTCCCCTTTGTTCGACCGTGTATTGGAGCTGAGACCCAGGGGGATACCTACGGACTAGGTCATAAAGATCCTTGGGATCGTTGATGGGTTCGCCCTGCACGCTTACGATGCGGTCCAAGAACCTCAACCCTTCCTTTCTCCCGCTCCACGGGTACAAGAAATCAGGGGCAACGGTTAGATTACCGTAGAGGAAAAATCCGGGGAAGGGTCCACTGATCCATTGAAAAGATGAAATCAGACTACCCGTGACCACTATTAATGCAAGACATCCCACTAGCGTTAGCAAGATTTTTCGTTGCCATATTTGAAGGTTCATGTTCCCTCCCGCAATCAATAAAAAAGGCCTTCTGGTTCCGATCGCCCCAGAAGGCCTTTATCAAGGCGAATTGCCTGCTGTCAAGCAATTTTCCGCCTTATAGGCTATAGTCTGACTATCTTTTTCGAGTCGATGCCTTGGGTAAGGTTGCGAGCGTCAATGATCAGCCGAGAATGGTCCACTACCTCTCTCGCATTAAACATGCTGTGATCGCTCACAACAACCACGACATCACATGAGGATAAAGATTGCGCGGTTAGTGGAATCGAATACAGGACCTGATTGTTGAAAGAAATTTGGGAAACATAGGGATCATGGTAAGAAATTTCTCCTCCCTTCTCGTGGAGAAGCTTCATAATGTCTAAAGCGGGCGATTCCCGAATGTCGTCTGAATCCTTCTTATAGGCCACTCCTAAGATGAGAATCCCACACCCCATCACGCTTTTTCGCTCTCGATTGAGCGCCTCGACCACCTTCTCCACGACAAAGCGCGGCATCTCGCGATTAATCTCGTCTGCCAGCTCAATGAAACGGGCTTTATAGGCCAAGATCCTTAGCTTCCACGAAAGGTAATGGGGATCGATGGGAATACAGTGTCCTCCCAAACCCGGACCTGGATAAAAAGGCAAAAACCCGAAGCCTTTGGTAGCTGCCGCATCGATCACCTCCCATACATTCAATCCCAAACGGTGACACATCACGGCAAACTCATTGACCAGCGCGATATTCACACTACGAAAAATATTTTCCAGCAGCTTAACCATTTCAGCCGTGTCTGTGCTACTCACCGGGACTACCCGAGTTACGATTTGACTGTAAAGGTCATGGACCAGATTCAAACAGGCGGGGGTCATCCCGGCTACGATCTTGGGCGTGTTGATGAGGTTGAAAGACTTATTCCCTGGATCAATCCGTTCGGGAGAATAGGCGAGAAAGAAATCGTTTCCGACCTTCAGTCCGGTTTCTTCCAGCAAAGGGAGAAGCAACTCTCGGGTCGTGCCGGGGTAGGTCGTGCTCTCCAAGACCACAAGCTGGCCAGGACGAAGATGGTTGGATATGGTTCGAGCCGCCTCCAAAACCAGGGAAAGATCAGGGTCTCTGGTCTTACTTAGGGGGGTGGGAACACAGATAATCGCGCTGTCGACCTCGCCCAAAAGGGAAGGATCGGCGGAGACACGGATACGTTGGGAGCGAAGATCTTCGGAAGATACTCCATGGATAGGCGAGATTCCTTTTCTGATATTTTCCACTTTAGCCTGATCCACATCGATCCCCAAAACCGGAAATCCAGCCTCTGCGAATCTCAGGGCGAGGGGGAGCCCAACAAAGCCTAGTCCCAAAACACAAACTTTGGCTTTTTTTTGGCTAATTCTTTCTTGCAGAATTTCCTTTCTACTCTTCATCCATGTCTTCCTTTTCTCCAGCCGGCTTATCTAGCATCTCATCTAACTCTTCATCAAAGTCCTCACCCGTTTCTTCTCCCAGCGCCCTACCCATTTTTTTCGCCCATTGCGCCATAGCCTTTGGGTCTTCCAGGTTGCCTATCTGACTTGGATCCGAAAGGTCCTCTAAAACCCTATCTTTAGATTTTATTCGAGCTACCCGAGAGATAAGCTTGGATAAATTTTTCCCGCCACAGCGGGGACACACTGGCTCACCGGAATCGGCCACCACCCCTGCCAGAAAGGAAAACGGCCTTTTACATTTTAAGCATAGATATTCGTAGATCGGCATTGCCGTACCCCATAGAGCATGAAACCTTCAGCTATGACTGTTGGGCATTCGTCATGGATTATTATTGTCCGAACGAACGGGTAAACTCAACCCGAAAGAGACTGTCGTTTCCGGACCGCCCCGCGGTAGAAGCGCGGTTCTTCACGTGGGCAAAATCATAGCCCAGAAAAATCGAGGCACGATCTGAAATGCGGTAGGAGAGGTCAAAGCCAAGAGAATTGCGCTTCTCTCGGGGCAATTCCAAAAGTCCAGCCGCTGTTGGACCGATCTCCGCATGGCTTACCTGAAACGCAAGAAGAAGATCCGGCGTAATCCAGCGGCTCACACGGCCGTAGAGTTCGCTTCCATTCGTCCCGATGAAGTGCGAGAGGACCGACTCTTTATAAGTAAAGCCTGAGGAGTATATGCCGTGGGTAAACTGTATCTTTGAGGTCCTCGCGTACTCGATACGGAGGTCAAGTTTCGGATCTCCTAAAAAGCCAGATAAATGGGCGCCTATGATTCCTCCAGACTTCTTGGGATAAAACCGGCGAACATCATCTACCCCCATCTCCCCATAAAACGCAAGGTCCCGGCTGATGAGAATGTAGCGCCCCGCATCGGGGATTCTTACCGTGACATCAAAGGATATCAAGTCGTTAACGTTCAGGGGACTATCGGGATCGCGGTTATCCCGGCCAAAAAGGATTCTGGGAAAATCTACTCCCCGGAACCCACGTCCCTCCCCACCAAATTGAAAGGCGCGGCCGAAACCTAGCTCTATGAAGGGCAAAGGAGCTAGATTGAACCGATATCCTCCCACAAGGGCATGGGGAAAATCCCGATCCTTCTCCAGGCGGCCCACGAAAAGGGTCGCCTTGATCGGCCCGAGATAATCCAGAAACCACGGGAGGCGGAAGGGCTCGGCCGAGCTCAGCCGAACCTGTTCCAAGGGTTGAGCATTGTTGGAAAACAGCATCGAGCCGCGAAACCCCGGTCCCCACCATAGGCTATCTCGACCTACCTCAAGCTCCGTGTTCCAGAGGGTGAGCTTTCCATAACCGGTGAGAAGCCGACCTTGAGCACCGTCTTTATCCCAGGAAAATTCCGGTTGATAATAGAGAGAGAGGAAATCCCCTATCTGAATTCTCCCGTCCAGGGTTGAGCTAGGATTAGCTCCTTTGCTGATATGCCGCCCAAAACTGTTAACCAGTCTCTGGGATCTGGTAGCAAAATCGATCCCAAACTGCGCATGGTCAATGAGATTAAATCCAAAAAAACCCGGCTCCGCTTCTCGGTTGAGCGGTGTCTTCACCCCCATCTCTGCCAGCTCAAGACCAAACTCTTTCACCAGTTGATAAAGCAGATCCTCCAGATAGCCGCGGTGGTTGTAATCGCCACTCTGATCCCATTCCAACCGACGCACCGCCTGTTCCACAATCCGGGCCGCCTCGACTCGACCAAGCGGCTTAGTATTGAGGAGGACCTGCTCGGCCAACCCTGCCAGGACAATCTTTTCGAGCGCATCGTAAACCCATGAACGATTCACAGAAAATCCGCCCCAGTTTTTTAAGGGAACGTTGGTCCTATCGAAGGCGAGCAACGAAGTAAAAAACGAAAACTGAAAAATCAAAATTGAAAAACAAATAGCCCCCAGCGACTTGCCTTTGACTATTTGCCATCCACTACCCACTATCTGAACAGTCCCTTCAGGAAAATGCGCCCCAAGGCCGGGTGGCGCAGGGCAAAATAAATAACGTCCCTGTGCCAGTCGAAACGGGCTTTGCTGGTCACCGCCGACAAAATCCCATCGGATTGAACAACGCGAAAGAGATCATCAATCTCTTTGTCGGTAAGACGTTCAGCCAGACGGCGGAAAAAGGAGCCCACTTTGATTTCCCGCCCCAATTGATGTCGCCATTCTTCCTCATATCTCCCCATCGTCTCTACACTGAAATCTCCTTTCTCAAAGGCCGCTGCGGCGGTTCTGGCCGCTGCCTGCGCGCAGAGGAGACCATAGTAGATTCCCCCACCCGTGGTTGGTTTATTTTGGCCCGCTGCATCACCCACAACCAGGGCACGGCCGGCAAATGTCCGTTGGAGTGGAGCGATCGGGATCGTCCACGAGCGAATACGAGCATCGGGAAAGCACAAATATCCTTCGCAATAAAGTTGCTGAAGGAGTTTCTTAAGATAGGGGACGGCGCTTATTCTGGCACTGACACCAATCCGAGCAAATTCGCCGTCTCCTCGGCGGAAGGGGACGATCCATGCAAAAGAGCCCGGTGCAACCTGGGAACCCATGAGAACCTTCGCCTCCTTGATACCCCGTACCGCCACCTCTGCTTGCGCTGTTCTCAAAAAATCACTTGGCTTTCCCATGCCGAGCCTTCGTTGCAGCTTGTATCGCGGCCCACCAGCCAATATCACCACCGCAGTCCTCACGGTTTTTTGACTGTTGACTAACGACCGTGGACCGCTGCTCGTTGGGCCATGACCATTGACTATCTCTTCAAAAACTACCTCCACACATCCGTTCTGCACCTGCAGATCAACAACGCGCGATCCTAGATGAAGAGTCACGCCGGATGCCGAAGTCTTATCGGCGATGGACCGATCAAAGGCAGATCGATCTACAATGTAAGCTAAAGGAGATGGCGGGCAGAAATGGACTTCTAATTCGGAAGGCGAAACAAGGGTGAGATTACGAATCTCTCCCAGCTTCAGCGAGCTGGAAAGGCCTAGTGTTGCGAACGCCTCAGCTCCGACAACCCCCGAGCAATCAACCGGCTCACCGATAACTGGATGCTCCTCGAGGAGATGGACATCGAAACCCCTTTCGCCTAAGAGGGCTGCCGTGTAACAGCCAGCCGGCCCACCCCCCACCACCACAACATCGTGCATAACCTTAGTTCACGCTACCTTTACATCTTTCTAGCTAGCGCATTTTTGGCGCTCAATATATTCTAGAAAAAAGGCAAGAAAGATCCCTAAAAAGAGGCTGACTGCTCCGGCAATGGCCATATTCAGTCTAATCTTCGGCCTAGACTTACTGATCGCGGGAACGGCTCGATCCAGAACCTGAACCACTGCCGTATCATGTGCCTCGGCGATCTTGGCCTGCTCCAGTTGTTGGGTAAGTAGAGTATAAACCGTCTCATGAACCTTTAAAGCGCGCGCCAACCGGACTAACTCCAACCCTACCTGAGGGAACTTAGCAGACGGAAGGTAGATCTCTTTCTGGGGATGTCCGGGATTATCCGTGACCGCAGGAAGGTCCAAACCCGCACCGTACTGCGCCTGAGCAAGCTGGCGCTTCAATTCGCTTATCCTTCCCCTCAACCTGATGACTTCTGGATTAGAATCTGTGGCAAAACTCCTCATGACTTGCAATTGCACTTCGGAGGCCATGACCTCCCCCTTGAGTCGGGCCGCCACTTCGATGGCCCCCTTCGCCTGTTCCCCTATGGAGACAGCCCGGTTCTTTTCCTGAAAACGTTTTAGGTTTTCCTCTGCATCGACAAGAGTCTTTTGAGTCTTTTCCAACTGTTCACCAATGAAACGGCGCTGGCGACTGGCTCTTCCCGTCCCAAACTGCGCCATAAGTCGGTCCAGATGCTCCGTATAGGCGTTGGCGATGTCGGCCGCCATCTTGGGATCCTTGTCTTCTACTTTGACCGACATCATCCCCTCCTTCGAGACAGAAACTTTGGTAGCACCCTGCAAGGACTTAATCGCGTCTTCAAGATGGACCGACTTATAGTACTCTCTGAGTTTGAACTGCTCCACCAGATTCTCCGCAATTCTTCGGCTCTTCAAAATGCTGATGAAAATGTCTTGATTGGGCATTAGAGAGGGGATAGAAATTCCAGGGACTTGCTGGGTAATCCCGGTAGTCGCCAGGCTAGCCAAAAAACCACCCCTTGGGCCCTCATCAGGGGCAATGATCGTTGCTGTGGACTCATAGATCTTTGGCGAGAGCAGGCTGAAGATCAGGGCAGCCAAGACCGAAGTCGAGCAGAGGACTCCTATCAATCGCCTTCGCTTCCAGATCACTCGCCAGTAGTCTAGCAGGCTGATCTCATCGTCTGTGGGGTGCGGTTGGTTTCGTTGATCCGCCATAGTTTCCTCCCAAGTTATTAATCATGCTTTCAGGCTGGAATGCGCTCCAGCCTGCTAGCCCCCATTCCTCATTGCCTACTCCCTAAAACAGCACCGCCAAAGCTGCAATCGAAACTAACGTTTGCCCCAGGATCGTGATCCAATCACGAGAGATAGGCAACCAGCGGTACCTTTCCTCCTCCTTTGGAGGTACGACAACAGTGTCACCTGGCTCTATCTTGCGTAGCTTCGTGAAGCCAGTAATGGCGGACCCATCAGCTTTTGCTATATAGATCTCCTTTTCATCTGCCTGCCTTGTTAACCCTCCCGCCCTATTCAGATAGTAATCAACACCCTCCTCTTCCTTATGGAGCACAGAGGTAGGGCTCCTTACGGCGCCAAGAATTGCAACGGAAGAAGGTTGGGAAGGGATAAAGATTTTGTCCCCTTCCTCCAAAATGATGTCACTAGGTGAAGCTTCAAATTTCTCTACTTCATCGAGCTTGATCACCACTCTTCCAACAGCGACTCTGCTTGCCAGAGATCTCAAGAGCTCGCGTTGGGCAGCAAGGGTCTGCTGGTTCTGGCCTGCCACCTCTTTATCCACCCCTACGATATTTATTGTCCCGGCCTGAGCAATGAGGCGCTCTTCTTGTGTTTTGAGAAAGTTTTTAAGCTGCTCCTCTTCGATCTTCTTGACAGTCTCTCGAGTAAAAAGTGCTCCTTTCAAATAGGCCTTGTCAGTAAAACCTCCGGCACGTCTCAGGACCGAGCTTAACCGCTCCCCTTGCTTTATGGCGTAGGTTCCCGGCCGCTTCACCTCTCCGCCAAGCGTCACGCTCCAAGGAGATCTGAACTCGCTCCTGACAATAATTTGGTCGCGTGGCCGGAGCACGATATCCTGATCTTGCTCATTCACCCACGCTTTCTTGAGATTGACTTGAATCACCTCGGTGGTGAGATCGTCCTTAAGCCGAACAACCTCTACCCCCTCCAGGTACCCCTCCGGAAGGACAGAACCTTGAGGAAGAAGCTGACTCAGCCGCATTCCACCCTTAAGTTCATATTCGCCAGAATGCTTGACCGAACCAGCTAGACTAAGCGTATTGTAGACGCGAGGATCAATGGGATAGATCTTCACGAAATCTCCATTGTGCAGCTCGATATTCGGCGGAGAATCGCCATTTCCTTGGAGAGTTGTCAGGTCAAGATCCATAACTTCACGCTCGGCATTGGGTTTTGCGCGGATAACCTGTACCCGCTTAAGATAGCTCTGAGGCGTCAGCCCTCCTGCCATTTCAATAAGATCGCTCACACGAGTAGACCCTTTTAACTCATAGATGGCCGGCCGCTTGACCTCCCCCGCAATGGCAGCAACGGGGCCGATGGGAGGGATAAAGATGGTATCTCCTGACTCTAAGCGGAAATCTCGGCTCTTGTCCCCCTGAAGTAGGAAATCATAGAGATCAAAGGATCCCACTGTATGGTGATTCCGCTTTAGCTCGATTTTTCTAAGCGACCCTAACCTGATCGGTCCACCAGAAGCAAAGAGGGCATTCGTCACAGTGGAAAGAGAGCTAATGGTAAAGGAGCCAGGCTGGCGAACTTCGCCCACAATATAGACCCTGATGGTCCTGAGCCGTCCCATTGTCACGCTCGTCTGAAAACCCCGAAAGTAACGGGAAAGCTGTTCTCGGATGAGTCGGTCAGTTTGAGAAAAGGTCAAACCCCAGACCTTTAGTGGTCCAACGTTGGGTAGATAGATCTGCCCATTACGATCAACAGTCTGAACGAGAGCATTTTCCAGAGCCCCCCATATATTGATCCTTAAATCATCTCCCGGCCCCAAAATATAGTCTGGCCCCACAGGGACATCCTCTACCGGAGCAAATGTAGAGACGGGGCTATTGAAAAGAGAGAAGCCAAACTGGCGAAGAGCTTCAGGGGAATCGCCAGTGCCGGCTGGCGTTCGTACAACCGTAGAATCACGAAACCCAGCTTCAATCGAAGAGAGTGGTTCCTGAGCTCGTGCTGGCTGCTGGGTTTGAAGAGGAGTCAAGGTCTGGGATCCCGTTGTACCTTGACGGCCTTGCTCACCTGCCAGACCCGGTTGAAC
>JAHFAO010000231.1 GCA_023250515.1 Deltaproteobacteria bacterium
GGATTTCTGAATCTCATCGTCACCTGTAATGAGAGGCAGACCTAGCACTCTTGCCTGCGCCACAATCATCCGATCATAGGGGTCTTTGATTGCAGGTATGGCTGCGGCTTCCAGGAGGAGCTGCGGGTCATTTACGCCCAAGTCAAAGTTGTCAGCTTGGATAAAAGAGATGAGCAGGTCTCGGAAGGGTAAAGGAAGTCGAACCTTGCCAGCCTCGGAAAGAAGCATGACCTCCTCTAATACGGTGAATGGAATCAACAGGGTATCCAGCCCCCGCTCCACTCGGTCGAAGACCCGTCTGGCCCGGCGACCCAGTTTTCTACTCTGTCTCGTAAGGTGGTAGACAAAGGCGTGGGTGTCAGTGGCGAGCGTCACTTTGGAAAGACCGAGGCAGCCCTTCTGTTCTTGATTTCCGTAGGGCCTTAATGGCTTGGTCGGCATCCCCAACTAACCTTGCTATCCCGCGAACTTTGAGAATTCGCCTGCCCTGTACTTCTCTAAGGTACTTTCTCGCCCCGGCCATCTCGCGATACTCTTTCATCCCGACGATGGCTGCAACCGGTTTCTGTCTTTTTGCGATAATGACCACCTGGCCACCATTGCCTACCTGAGCCAAAATCCCGCTCAACTCTCTCCGCGCCTTAACAAATGGCAGCACCTTTTCTTTCAGCATAGCCATGACTACTCAAAAGTCTAGAATGTGTACGCTTTATATGTACACCATAAGAAGGCGGAGATCAAACTCCTCTCTGTTATATGCCACCCTTCAACAAAAAAAGCCCGGCTGGGGAGACCCAGTCCGGGCTTGTGTAGAACGAATCGAAGTTGCGACGGGATCGAGTGACCCAGCCTTAGCCGGCTATGTTAAAATATCCCCAAAAGTAAGGCATCTTAGGATCAGATTCAAGCCCGACACTGCAACAGCCCGAGGGTATCAAGACGCCTGCAACAACACTTGCTGGACCGCTGGCGGAAAGTCCACAAACATAAAATATGCCGCCGGATACAGGTAATCCTCGCCCTCGTTGTTTTTCGAATCCGCTAGCGGGCCGCGGCCAGGGCCGCGTCGTAGTTGGGATGCTGGGTGATGTCGCTCACGTACTCGACATGTTTCACCTTGTTGTCCGGCCCGATCACGAAGACCGCGCGCGCTAGCACGCGATCCAGCGGGCCGCCCGAGACCAGGACTCCGTAGTTCTTGCCGAAAGAGGCCTCCCGGTGGTCGCTTGCAGTGATGACCTTATCGACGTTGGAAGCGGCGCACCAGCGCTTCTGGGCAAATGGCAAGTCCATGCTGACACAGACGATCTCGGCGTTAGGAAGCTTGCCCGCCTCCTCGTTGAACCGCTTGGTTTCCATGTCGCAAACCGGCGTGTCGAGCGAGGGGACCGTCGCGATGATTCGCGTTTTCCCCGCAGAGGTGCCCAAGGTGTAGTCGCTCATGTCGCTCTTTTGAACCTTGAAGTCCGGCGCCGCTTGGCCCACCTTCACCTCATTGCCCAAAAGATTCACAGGGTTTCCTTTGAATGCAACTTTCGCCATAATTCTTCCTCCAATCTAAAGAATTTCGCCCACCTTTATTAATGATTCTGTAAAAAGTATCATGAGCCTTCTGTCTTCAACCTCCCGAAGTCACTGTCCCAAAGCTTTCTCAAGCGCGCCATGTCCTCCTGGGACAATCCGCCGGCGCCGGAGCAGGCGACCGCCTCGTCAATGTGAGCGGTGTTAGAGAAACCGACGAGAACAGTGGACACTCCTGGTTTCATCAAAGCAAAGCGAATGGCGGCCTGGGTAAGGCTTTTGACATCACCACCGACCAGAAATTTAACCTTCTCAGCGCGCTCAAGATCGAGGGCATAATCGGAGCCGGGCGAGAGCGGCTCCGGGCTGCTGCCGCCTCCTCCCTCCGGATTCGCCGTAAGGGCGCCTGCGGCCAATACACGAATGATCGCAACGCCCATGCCCTTGCTAGCGGCTCGATCAATGAGCAGGGCGTAATCCAGGGCGCTGAAGCCACGCGGAACTGGCTGGCCTGTCTGCCGTCGCACAGGCTGGCCGGCGCTCGGGTTTAGAAGATTGTAATAGGCCTGAACCGAGTGAAGCTCTCCGCTATCAATGACCTCGTGCAAAGCCTTCGGATCACCCAATCCGCTGAAACCAAAAAATCGCACCTTGCCTTCGTCTCTCATCTCCTTAAAACCTTCGAGGACTCCTCCGGGCCCGACAACGTCTTTAGGAGTCAAGCTGAAGCGCTTGCCCGGACTTCTCTCCATCGTGACTCGATTATGCAACTGGATCAGATCAACGGATTTTCTTTTAAGACGCTTAAGGCCCGCCTCGACGGCCTGAATCGTGGCGGATTTAAGGTCGGCCACAGCCGCAGCCTCAAGCCGGATCTTGGTGGAGACGACGGCTGAAGCCCCTAGCTCGTTTAGGATCTTTCCCAGATTCTCCTCTGACTTTCCCAAGCCGTAGGCAAAGGCCGTGTCAAAGTAGTTGATCCCAAGCTCTAGGGCGCGCCGGACCGCCCGGAGTTGTTCTTCGTAGCTGGCGCCAACCATGAGAACGGCGTTATTGCCGCATCCGAAACCAATCTCTGAGATTCTTAGACCTGTATTACCAAGTGTCCGATACTGCATAAGCTCCTCCCAGATTACGTTAATTCAAGCATTGTTACGACTATCTCGGTATCTTTGAAATCAGATAAGCAGGCATCAGGTTTGAAAAATGCCAGCTCTTCAACCGGGTATCTCCCGGTGCCTACCAAGATACACCTCATGTGGTTCTTCCTTGCCGCATCCAGATCTTTGGGCGTGTCTCCGACAACGACGCACTGGTCCGGAGCGAGGCTGCAGCCCATTTTTTTCTCCCATCTCTCTTTTGCGATCCTGGGTAAGTCAAACCGGTCACGGGAGTCGCTTCCGTAGGCCCCTAAGTTAAGGTACGGCCTTAGGCCAGCAGCATCGAGCTTTAATTGCGCAGTGACCTCCAGGTTCCCAGTTACTACACCTTGACAGAGTCCTTTGACTGTTGCCAATTCCTTAATGAGTTCCGGGACTCCAGGAAGAGGGGTTATCCTGGTGAGACCCTCTCTGATGGCATGGGAGTAACTCTCCTGCAGGTTTTTAGTAAAGGCCTGCCAACTCTCTTCGGTGATATCTACGTCGAGATGGGCTGTGGCAAAAATCTCTTCGAGGATCAGCGGATCAGTGTTGCCATCGGGAACGACCGTGCGGATATCGCCGGGAATTCCGAAGGTTTTCAGAATCGCCTCATTGAACGGGATGAACCCGTTGTGGGAGCGAGTCAGTGTCCCGTCGATATCAAAAAGAATGAGTTGCGTTTGCCTCAATTTACACCGATCCGACGTTCCTCTTGAAGCCGCGGCTCTCGCAAAACCTGACACAACTAATTTCCCTCAGTTTTTCTCGGATCGGGGTTTATTTTCCCCAGCGGTATCTCCTTGGAAGCGGGGTAAAGATCCTTGGCGCCTGCGAATCCGCCGATGGTGTAGGAACCCGGTCCTTTATGATCACTCCAGTAGTTGCCCTCGCGCCGCTCAGGATGGTACCAGAGGTTGGCGCCGGTCTCATCCACCGCACTGGTGGAGTTTCGGATAAAGTTATTGCGGTATATTGAATTGTCCCGGGAGTCGATTAGCCAGATCCCCTGGCTTTGATTCGACTCAATACGGCTTTCACTTATCGTGTTCCTGTTGGAACTATAAAGATTAATCCCGTATCCTCCAGGACTTCCGTGGTGACTTTTAAAGATCAGGCTGCGCGTGACTTGGTTTTCCCGAGTATCTTGGAGATGAAGGCCATAGATATTGTTGGAAACATTGACGCCGCTTAGGACACTTCTACTCCCGCGAAATAGATAGATGCCGTAGTGGTTAGAGATTGAGGTGACTCCCTGGACGGTTACCCCCTGCGTGTCCTCCACCAGAACTGCCGTAGCAAAATTGGTTATCCGTCCATTATGGATGGTCACATTCTTTTTCCCCGTGACTCGGATGCCGACACTGCTTAGCGCCCTCTCCGGCCAGACCCATCCCCCTCTTCCCGGTCCCTTGATGGTATGACCTCCCAGGTCCAGGGTGATCCCCTCTCCATCAATGACAATTCCATGACCCGAGCAGTTCAAATCTGACTTTAGCGTCGTGGTTTGCTTTATGGTCTCACCGCAGCTCAAAGCAGAGGTCTCTTGACTCCAGAGAAAGAGAGAGAAGGGAATAGCGATAAGGCAAGAAATGGATTTTAGTTTCATGGTTTCCTCCGATGATGTACCTCGCCCTCAGCCAGATAAGAAGTTATTCCCAGGACCAAGCCCCAGACAAGGTGCCAGATAAAAACGCCTAAGAGGGCCGGACCTCCCCAACCCCACCAGAAAAATCCAGCTTTGAATAGGGGAGAGGTAACGACACCTGAGGCGATCCAAATCAGGACTCCGTAAACTAGCCCCGAAAACCAGTGTGGCCGGGGGTAGATCGGATGAAAGAAGCGGATGTAAAGAGTCCCCAGAAGGGCGCCATCCACAAAGTGCTGTGCCATTCCCCAACTGAAGGTGAATTCTCTGGAACTCCCATCAGGAACAAGCCTCTGTCCTAGAAGGGTGGCGAAGTCTAACTTGGGAAGCCCAAAGGAGACCTCCCAATAACCATAAACCGT
>JAHFAO010000232.1 GCA_023250515.1 Deltaproteobacteria bacterium
GCCTCTTTCAACCCTAGACCCGTGAGCTCCCGCACCACCTTGATCACTTGGATTTTCTTGTCCCCGACTTCGGCCAGGATAACATTGAATTCGGTTTTCTCTTCCGCCGCCGCAGCAGGACCGGCCTGGGCCGCCGCCACCGCCACCGGGGCCGCAGCGCTCACCCCCAATTCGCCCTCCAATTCCTTAACCAACGCTGCCGCGTCCATCAGCGTCAAGTTCTTGATAAAATCCTTTACCTGCTCTCGCGTCACCTCTGGCATGGATCTTTCCCCTTTCTAGTTAAATTGATTTACTTATTCTGATTTTTTTGCTCTCAACATTTCCACGAGTCTGACCACCCGCGCGCCCGGCTCTTTCATCAACCGAAGCAGCTCGACCGCGGGGGTCTGCAGGAGCGCCAGAAGCTTCGCCTGGAGTTCTGGCCGACTCGGCATCTGCGCCAGGACCTTGACCTTGGCCTGGTCCATGAACTCCCCCTCTAACAGCCCCCCTTTGATGCTCAGCTTTTCGTTCTCTTGGACGAATTTGATGAGCGTCTTCGATAACACCACCGGATCTTCATAACCGAAAACCCATCCGTTGGGACCTTCGAGCAAACGATCCAGAGCGCCGTACGGAGTATCTTTGAGCGCGCGCCTCGCCAGGGTGTTTTTGATCACCTGATACTCTCCTGCCGCCTGGCGGATCTCCCGCCTGAGGCGGGTTATCTGGGCCACAGTGAGGCCGCGATACTCCGTGACGATCGCCACCTTGGCTGCTTTGAGTTTCTCATGGACCTCCGCGACTGTCGTCGCCTTCTCCGCCTGAGTCGCACTGCTTGTTGATACCTCAACCATGTCGCTCTCCCCAGCGAGAATTTCCCGTGTCTACGGCGCTCATGCCGCCAGCGCCCGCACCTGAGACAGATCAATCTTTATTCCCGGCCCCATGGTCGTGGACAGGGTCACTCCCTGAACGTAGTTGCCTTTGGCCGATGCGGGTTTGGCTCTCAGGACGGACGTTAGAACGATCCTGGCGTTGTCCTGAAGTTTCTCCACTCCAAAAGAGACCTTACCAATCGGGACGTGAATGATCCCCGCCTTATCGACTCTGAATTCCAGTTTACCCGCCTTGATTTCTTTGATGGCCTTACCGATCTCCAGGGTTACGGTCCCAGTCTTGGGATTGGGCATCAATCCCCGAGGACCCAATATCTTTCCGATCCTCCCCACCGCCGCCATCATGTCCGGGGTGGCAACGGTCTTATCAAAATCGAGCCATCCCTCGGTGATTTTTTTGACCAGGTCCTCGGCTCCGACGAAATCAGCCCCAGCCTCGTGGGCCTCCTTTTCCTTTTCTCCCTTTGCGAAGGCCACAATCCGAACCGCTTTGCCCATTCCGTGCGGAAGCACCACCGTTCCGCGAACATTTTGGTCCGCCTGCCTAGGGTCCACCCCCAATCGGACCGCCATCTCGACCGTTTCATCAAATTTCGCCCGCCCGGTTTCGTGGACCAGACGAAGCCCCTCTTCCAAAGGATACCTCATGGTTCGATCCACTTTTTCAAAGGCAACACGATAGCCTTTTCCTCTGCGTTTCATCTTCCCTCACCCGGTTAGTTAGCTTGCGAGACTCGGTTGCAACTCGGTCTACAAACCTCGCCTCTCAGCGACGATCTTAGCCTTCGATTTCCAATCCCAGGCTCATCGCCGTCCCTTCCACGGTCTTCACGGCAGCGTCCAGGTCTTTAGCGGTTAAATCGCGGAGCTTGATCTGAGCGATCTCGCGAATCTGTGCCTGTGTCACTTTGCCAACCTTTACTTTGCCCGGCTCCCCGGATCCCTTCTCAAGCCCGGCCGCCTTCTTCAGGAGAACCGAGGTCGGAGGAGTCTTGGTCACGAAGGTAAAGGAACGATCCGCATAGACGGTCACGATCACAGGAATGATCATCCCCTGCTGCGACTGGGTCGCCGCATTGAAGGCCTTGCAAAACTCCATGATGTTCACGCCTCGCTGGCCCAGGGCAGGCCCCACGGGAGGGCTCGGATTGGCTTGCCCCGCAGGGATTTGCAGCTTGATCTCGCCGATCACCTTCTTGGCCATGTCAGTTCCGCTCCACCTGAACAAAGTCGAGTTCGACCGGAGTCGCGCGGCCGAAAATGCTGATGAGCACCCTTAGTTTTCCCTTCTCCGGTCGAACTTCCTCGACAATTCCGTTAAAGTCGACAAAAGGTCCGTCGATGACCTTCACGCTTTCTCCAACCGAAAACAGGACCCGGGGCTTCGGTTTGATCGCCCCCTCTTCCATCTGCTGCGTGATGGTCTTGACTTCTTCATCGCTCACCGGCGCAGGATTCGTGTTCCCCCCGACGAACCCGGTGACCTTTGGGGTCTCTTTGACAACGTGCCAGGTCTCGTCATTGAGTTCCATCTGCACCAGGATGTAGCCCGGAAAAAATTTCCTGGAAGAGGTCTTTTTTTTGCCCTTGACCAACTCCATCACTTTTTCTACGGGAACCAAGATCTCCCCGAAGTATGGCTCTCTGCCCAGACTCTTGATCCTCTCCTCCAAGGCTGCCTTGACCTTTTGTTCGTAGCCGGAGAACGTATGCACCACGTACCATTTCTTAGCCATACAGGATAACCACCCGGGAGGTTAGCTGACTATCGCCTGAATGGCTCGGGTCAGGCCGAAATCCACCAGCGCCAGGAAGAGGCCAATGAGCACAACGACAATCACGACCACTGCGGTTGCGACATAGGTCTCCTTCCGCGAAGGCCAATGGACTTTCCTCAACTCCTGCCAGGCCTCTTTAAAAAACTCCGCCGAGCGCCGGGCAGCATCTTTGGCCCTCTGTATCCATTCTCCCATTAGAATGCCGAACGCGATGAGATGGCGGGTCAGGCAGGACTCGAACCTGCAACAACCGGATTTGGAGTCCGGCGCTCTAGCCAGTTGGAGCTACTGACCCCGGGCTCTCCTTTACAGCTTCACCTCTCGATGCTGGGTATGGGCTCGGCAATAAGGACAGAATTTCTTAAAGGCTAACTTGTCCGTGGTCCGCTTCCGGTTTTTACTCGTTGTATAGTTCTTACGCTTGCACTGATCACAGGCAAATCCGATTAGCTCCCGCATGACGTTCCCCCCCCCTCAAGTCAAAGCTACTGGATAATCTTCGTCACGACCCCTGCCCCTACAGTCTTTCCACCTTCACGAATGGCAAACTTGAGACCTTCTTCCATAGCAATCGGGGTGATCAAAGATATTTCGATGCTGATGGAGTCTCCGGGCATGACCATCTCAGTGCCTTCAGCCAATTTTACAACACCGGTCACATCAGTCGTTCGAAAATAGAATTGCGGCCGATATCCGTTGAAGAAGGGGGTATGCCTCCCGCCCTCTTCCTTGGTTAAAACATAGGCCTCAGCGTTGAACTGAGTGTGGGGGGTAATGCTCCCAGGTTTGGCCAGGACTTGCCCACGTTCGACTTCTTCCCTTTTGGTTCCTCTGAGCAGGACTCCGATATTGTCTCCGGCGCGGCCTTCGTCCAAGAGCTTGCGAAACATCTCAACGCCCGTGGCCACGGTCTTTACGGTGTCCCTAAACCCCACGATCTCTACCTCTTCCCCGACCTTGACGATTCCCCGCTCCACCCGACCGGTCACAACTGTACCGCGGCCGCTGATAGTAAAGACATCCTCGACAGGCATGAGAAACGGCTTATCGGTGGCTCTTACCGGCTCCTTAACGTAGCTATCCACCGCATCCATCAACTTGACAATGGCGCCCTCGCCCATTTCCGATCCATCCCCTTCCAAGGCCTTTAACGCACTCCCAACAACTATAGGAGTTGCATCACCGGGAAAGTTATACTTGGATAGCAACTCCCGCACCTCCAGCTCGACCAAGTCCAGGATCTCCTTGTCGTCCACCATGTCTGCCTTGTTGAGGAACACCACGATGGCTGGAACTCCAACCTGCCGCGCCAGCAAAATATGCTCGCGGGTCTGAGGCATCGGGCCATCGGCCGCAGAGACGACCAGAATGGCGCCATCCATCTGAGCTGCGCCCGTGATCATGTTTTTGATATAGTCGGCGTGGCCGGGACAGTCGACGTGGGCGTAGTGCCTCGTGGCGGTCTCATATTCGACATGGGCGATGTTAATGGTTACTCCCCTTTCCCTCTCCTCCGGCGCCTTGTCGATCTGGTCATAGGCCATGAACTTTGCCATTCCCTTTTTCTCCAGCACCTTGGTTATCGCGGCAGTCAAGGTGGTTTTTCCGTGATCCACGTGGCCAATCGTGCCGATATTCAGGTGGGGTTTCTTGCGCTCAAATTTCTGTTTACTCATCTCACCCTCCTATGACCTATTGAGTTGTCCTTTTTTTGACTCCGAGCCATGCCCGATCAACAGGCTCGCAAACTCCGCGGCGCCTGCTGGTTCCGGGCAAAAGCCCAGGAGCGGGATCGAACCGCTGACCTCGTCCTTACCAAGGACGTGCTCTACCGACTGAGCTACCTGGGCATTTGGCACTTCAGTCGGGAACCCTACGCGAATTGGAGCGGGAAACGGGACTCGAACCCGCGACCCCGAGCTTGGAAGGCTCGCGCTCTACCAACTGAGCTATTCCCGCATGATGGTGGAGAGGGGAGGATTCGAACCTCCGAAGCCTGACGGC
>JAHFAO010000082.1 GCA_023250515.1 Deltaproteobacteria bacterium
ATTGTTAGCGCAGCTAGACCTCCGAGACCTTCAAGAAAGGCACGCCTACTGGGCAGAGCACGAAAGGAAAAAATTTTCCCCACGTTGTCTTCTTTTATCTGCATGTTCGTGACAACGTTCTTGTTAATTCTCTTTCCAGGATTTTGTCTTTTTTTCATATACCTTATCCTTTCGAAGCTTTAATCAGTGTGGAAAAAGTAGCACCCGGTTTGCCCGATTCCTCTACGACACAATACCCAGTGGTGTCAACAAATCGATCCGCCTCAATTGGCTGGTGGTGACGGCTAGCGAAAAGTCTCAAAAATCCCAACCACTTGCCCTTTAACAATAAGTTCATACCCGTACCCCTTGACAGGGCTTCTCCCTCGTGATGAGTTACTGCCATCTATTACATTTTAGATTGGATTAAAAGGAGGCCGGTATGAAACGTATAGCTGTCGTACTCTCCTTTGTAGCTCTCTTTTTGTGGACAGCCCTAGCAACAGCGAAAGAGGTCGTCATCGTAACCTCTTTCCCTAAAGAGCTATTTGAGACCTACAAAAAGGCCTTTGAGGCGAAAAACCCCGGCACTAAAGTCGTCATCAACAGCAAGCAAACCAACGCGGGGGTAACCTATCTACGCGAGACCAAAGCCAAACCCGAGGCAGACATCTTCTGGGTCAGTGCCCCTGATGCCTTTCAGACCTTGAAAACGGATGGCCTTCTCGAAAAATATTCCCCGCCGAAAGAGATCATGACCAAGATCCCGGCCAAGATCGGTAACTTCCCCATTCATGACTCAGATGGGACCTATTTCGGCTTTGCAGTCAGTGGCTACGGACTTATGTGGAACAAAAACTACCTCCAGGGCCACAAGCTGCCAGCACCCAAAGAATGGACCGATCTCACCAATCCAAAATATCACGGACACCTCGTCATTAGTGCCCCATCGCGCAGCGGCACGACCCATCTCACGGTAGAGGTGATCCTTCAGGCCTATGGTTGGGAGAAAGGCTGGGCCCTTCTTTTGAACTCTGGGGGAAATATGGGGACGATTACGGAGCGAAGCTTCGGCGTTCCAGAGGCGGTCATCAGTGGCCAGTACGGGGTCGGTGTGGTAATCGATTTCTTCGGTCTCTCCGCTCTCGCTAGCGGTCATCCAGTAGACTTTGCCTATCCCTCTCTCACCTCAGTCGTCCCTGCGAGTGTTGGTATTGTTAAAGGCGGACCTAACCCCGACAATGCCAAGGCCTTTGTCAACTATCTCCTTGGCGAGGCTGGGCAAACCCTCCTCTTTTCCCCGGAGATCGCCAGGCTTCCTGTGATCCCCGATCTCTACGCCAAGGGACCTAAAAGTTATCCCAACCCATTTAAGATGAAGTTAGGCGGTGTTGACTTTAATGACAAGCTCTCCTCCGGTCGCCGCGACGTGGTGAACTCCCTTTATGACCATATCATTACCTTTCGCCACAGAGAGCTTAAAGAAGCCTGGGGAAGTATCTATAAGGCAGAGGAGTCCGTAGCCAAGGGGAAGGGCCAAGACCTGGCTCAGGCGCGGAGCCTTGTAGCCGAGGCCAAAAAGCTGGCCTCGCAAGTGCCCATCAACGATAAGAAGGCGAGTGATAAAGAAGTCGCTGGCGCGTTCAAATCAAAATCCGGTCTCAAGGCTCAACTGGAAACCGAGTGGGAGACCATAGCCAAGGCCAACTACGCTAAAGCCAAAGAGATGGCCGATAAGGCAATAAGTTTGGCACGCTAAGTTAAGCCTCATTCGGTACTGGCTAATTGTGGGCGCGTTTGATCCGTGCGCGAATGCTCGAGCATAACTCTGCGGCGGCAACACCAGCAAAGTTGCTTTCCAATTATCTGCCTGCAACTATCTTTCCGCGGTTACCGTTATTCGTTACACGTTGACTCGTTTAATCGAATAACGAATAACAAATCAACGAGTACACGAGTCGAGGTGGCCCAATGGCAAAGAGCGAAGCAGCATTATCGATACGCTCAAGGGAGCGAGTAGATTGGTGGCAGGGAGCAACCATGATGTTGCTCCTGGGTCTTCTAATTGGCTTCATTCTCTATCCCGTTGTGCGCGTGTTATGGATCTCTCTCTCCAATGAAGAGGGGAGATTGACCCTGCTCCACTTCGCTAACTTTTTTCGGCGGCCACTTTTTCGCGAGGCGCTATGGAACAGTTTATGGAGCGGGCTGTTGGTGGTTTTTTTTGGCAGCCTCATGGCAGTCCCCCTGGCCTATTTCAGCGCTCGATACGAATTCCGCGGCAAGATTCTTTTCCAGACCCTTGCCACCCTTCCATTAGTCATCCCGCCTTTTGTGGGCGCTGTAGCCCTGCAGTTGATCCTGGGCCGAAGCGGTATGGTTAATCTCCTCCTCATGCGTTGGTTTGATATGACTATCCCGTTTATGGAAGGGCTCACAGGTGTAGTCCTCGTGCAAACTCTGCACTTCTTTCCCTTCATTATGCTCAACACCGCAGTTTCATTGTCCAATATGGACCCGTCCCTGGAAGAGATGGCGCAGAGCATGGGCTGCCATGGGCTTCGCCTCTTTCGCCGCATCACCCTACCCCTGATGCTTCCCGGCTTTATGGCCGGATCTCTGCTGACCTTTATTCGCGTTATCGACGACCTGGGCACTCCGCTTATGCTGAATTACAAGAACCTCCTCGCCCCGCAGGCCTACCTGCGCATCACAACCATTGGGATCGACGATGTGGATGGCTATGTGATCTGCGTCGTCCTGGTTGTCCTCTCACTTGCCTCTCTCCTGGCGGCGCGGAAATATCTGAGTCTGGCGGAGTATGCCACTGTGCAGAGAGGGGCTGCTGTGGCAAGACCCATCCGTGGAATGAAGCGGACTTTAGTTTTCCTCTTCAGCGCCTTGGTCCTCGGCTTAAGTCTGCTTCCCCACATAGGAATCTTCCTCCTCTCCTTTGCCAAGGTTTGGAGCTTCTCCATTCTTCCAACCACATACACGCTGGATCACTACACGGAGATCCTCTTTCGCGTTCCCTACTTCGTGAAAAACACGCTGCTCTACACTCTTCTGGCTGCTGGTCTTGACGTGCTGCTTGGAGCAGTCATCGCCTTTTTGCTGCTCCGCAGCCACCTGTGGGGCAGAAACCTGCTTGACGCCATAGCCACTTTACCCCTGGCGATACCTGGTGTAGTCCTTGCAGTCGGCTATCTCAGGGTCTTCCACGGTTGGGACTTTCCAGGGGTTGGCGCTCCCCTCACCTCGACTTGGTTCATCCTCGTCATCGCCTACACGATGCGGAGACTTCCCTATACCGTGCGCGCCAGCTATGCCGCCCTACAGCAGGTCCATGTAAGCCTTGAGGAATCGGCGCAGAATTTGGGGGCCAACCGTCTTAGAACCTTTGTTAAAATTACCCTGCCTCTGATCGCAGGCGGCCTCGTTGCGGGAGGCCTCATCGCCTTTGTCACTTCCTGCGTGGAGTTAGCCTCCACGATCATGCTGGTGCCAAGAATCGAGATGGGACCCATCTCTTACGGGATCTATGTCTATATGCAGAGCGCGTTAGGTAGGGGTGCGGGGGCGGCACTTGGCGTGGTCGCGATACTCCTGGTTTCCCTCGGTACTTATCTAACCCATCGCATTTTCGGGACGCGTGCCGGCAGCGCCTTTCGGGTTTAGGGCTATGATCGTTGAAAAACCATGACAGACCGGTCAAAAAGGTCCCAGATGCAATGCGCGCGAGAAACCGACGAGCGGAGGCGTACTGAGGAGGTACGTTGGAGCGAGGCGGTCGAGCGCAGCTATCACAACGCCGGCCTGGGGGTATTTTGATGGGCCGATGCACCAGACGAGAAGGTTCAAGCGTGCCACAGAGATACTCTCGGCTATCTGGCGAGCGTAAGACGAATGTATTGCATCGGACCGGAAAGATGCTCCCAGGCCGGCTGTTGGCAGTTGGATCTTTTTCAACGGACTGACTATGCAAGCCGCTCAAGTCAGGCTAGAAAACGTGGGGAAACGATATGGGGAGCACTGGGCGGTGCGCCAGATAAACCTCCAAGTCGAACGGGGAGAGTTCTATACCTTTTTAGGACCCAGCGGCTGCGGTAAGACCACGCTCTTGCGGACCATCGCGGGCTTTATCTCTCCGGACGAAGGAACAGTCTATCTCGACGGAGAGCCGGTGAACCATGTTCCTCCCTGGCAACGGGACGTCGGGATGGTCTTTCAAAACTATGCCCTCTGGCCTCACATGACTGTTTTCGAGAACGTCGCCTTTGGGCTGCGGGAGCGGAAAATCCCGCGCGATGAAATTGGGAAAAAGGTCAAGCAGGCCTTGGAGCAGGTCGACCTTAAGGGGACTGAAAGCCGCAGACCCTCCCAGCTCTCCGGCGGCCAGCAGCAGCGGGTCGCACTCGCCCGCACCCTGGTCATTCAGCCAAGGGTGTTGCTGTTGGATGAACCGCTCAGCAACCTGGATGCCAAGTTGCGCGCGGAGATGCGTATCGAACTCCTGAAACTCCAGAGGGATCTCGGCCTCACCACCATCTATGTGACCCACGACCAGGAAGAGGCACTGGCCCTCTCGACTCGCATCGCCGTGATGAACTTCGGTAAAGTCGTTCAAGAAGGAAGGCCGCGCGAGGTCTACGAGCAGCCACGCGAAGAGTTCGTTGCGGAGTTCGTGGGTAAGTCCAACCTTTTTTTTGGCACGATGGTCCATACGGGAGATAGATTTATGGAGATCCAAACCGATGAAGGGTTGCTAATCAAGGCTGCGTCTGCCACCTCATCCCCTGGGCTGGGACAGGGGAAGAAGGTCCTCCTCAACATTCGCCCCGAGGCCATTGAGCTAATCGGGCTCGAAGAGAAGTCGAATCGGGCCAACCGAATACCAGGGAAGGTGGTGGCTTCGGCCTATCAGGGATCGTTCGTGGAATATGAGATTGAGGCCTGTGGGAAACCGGTAAAGGCCAACGTTATCAACCCTAAAGGAAAACCCCTCTTTGAACGTGGCGATGAAGTTGCTCTGGTCTTTGCCCCTGAGGATGTAGGAGTGGTAAGCATGACAGCAACAGATACATCTCTCTTCAACCATCAAGAACCCTAGCATCTCCGACGGGGAGGCTATCCCTATAAGGCTTCGCTAGATAGGGCAAGCTCACTAGGACATGGGTGCCGACGCCAGGCTGGCTCTTCACGCGCAGAGTTCCTCCGAGAAACTCAGTCAGTCGACGTGCCACTGTCAGTCCAAGCCCTAGACCTGAGAACTCGCGCTGGGAAGATGTGTCCAACTGTTGAAAGGGCTCGAACAGACTCTCAATCTGATCCTGCTGCATTCCTATGCCTGTGTCGATAATCTCAAAATCAATGTTTCCCTCGTCCTTGGAGCGATGGGCTTTAATGGTGATCTGTCCTTTCGGAGTGAACTTGACGGCGTTGCTCAAAAGGTTCTTAAATATCCGTTCTACTTTCGAACGATCACTGACAATCTGGATTCCGTCGGGCGGCAACTCGACGGAAAATCTAATTTGCTTTTGGCCCAAACCCTTTTCATGTGCCTTTACCGCATCTCGGATCATCCCGCCGACATCGACCTCCTCCTTACCCAGTAGAAAATCCCCAGCGTTCAGAGAGGTCATCCACAGCACATTATCAATGAGGTCGAGAAGCTCTCCAGAGTTTCTATACACTTTCTCGAGCACTTTCTGCTGTTCATCCGTGAGCTTGCCGAGCACCTGATTCAAAAGGAGATACACAAAACCAACCACCACACTGAGAGGTGTCCGTAGCTCGTGCGAGACGTTGGCCAGAAAATTAGACTTTAGCTGCTTCAGTTTTAGCTTGGCGTTGCGGCGCTCCAAGGCACGTTTGACCAGAGACAATATATGGTTGACATCAAATGGCTTATCGATGTAGTCAAAGGCACCTAACCTTATCCCTTCCACTGCTGTATCCAAGGAGCCATACCCTGTGATCACAATCGCCTCGATGTCCGGATCATGCTGTTTGACCTTTTCCAAAATCTTGATCCCGGGAAGTCCTGGCATCTTCAGGTCCACCGTGACTAGATCGATGGGAACTTGACCCAACAGTTCGACCGCCTGGCCTCCCCTTTCCGCCGTGTAAACATTGTAAAAGGGCTTAAGTATCATCATCAGGGATTGCCTGGGACCCATTTCGTCATCGACAATAAGAATATTGGCTTTGTTGGTCATCGCTACAAAAGACTGCTTTGATGTAAATTAAAGCAATCAATGTGCCAGCGAATGGAGCGTCCTAACTAATTGAATTCTAAGATTATTTAGATGCTAAAGGCAGGGATGCTGAGAACAATATTGGCCATTACTGCGACACTTTTGTGTTGTCAGAAACCAAGTTGTGTTCGCTGATGTTAAGTTTTTCCATCCTGTAGCGCAGAATCCTCCTGCTCGTACCTAACAAAGACGCCGCCTTGGTTTGGTTGAAGCCAGTCTTCTCGAGCGCTTTCACTATAAGCTCGCGCTCGAATTCATCCACAGCATCGCTCAGCGGACGGGAACCCTTAAGCACATTTTCCTTCAAGGCAACCGTTTGGTCCTGACTACGCAATCCCTCCGGAAGGCTTTGGAGCGTGATGGTTTCACGGGGCGATAAAATAGTGAGCCGCTCGATAAGGTTTTCAAGTTCCCGAACATTGCCAGGCCAAGGATAGGAAATAAAAAGGTCCACTACCTCGGGCGAGAGAGTCTTAGGCGCCATCGCCTGTTCCTGAGCCTTAAGACGGAGGAAATAATCCAGGAGAAGAGGGATATCTTCTCTTCTCTCTCTCAGGGGAGAGAGATACAAAGAAACCACATTGAGCCGGTAAAAAAGATCGGGCCGGAACCCTCCGACCTTAGCTAGCTTCTCAAGGTCTCGGTTGCTCGCGGCGATAACCCGGACATCAACTTTGCTTTCCTCGGTTCCCCCGAGACGAGTAAAAGTTTCCGTTTCGATAGCCCTAAGGAGCTTAGCCTGGGTTCCTAAACCCAGCTCTCCAATCTCATCGAGGAGAAGAGTTCCACCGTGCGCTGATTCGAAATGCCCCATCTTTCTTTGGTAGGCATTGGTAAAAGCCCCTTTCTCATAGCCGAAAAGTTCGCTCTCAATGAGGGTATCTGGCAGGGCAGCACAGTTCACCACCACAAACGGCTTGGTACGCCGATCGCTATTGTAATGGATGGCACGGGCGATCAGCTCCTTTCCCGTCCCGCTCTCGCCGGTAATGAGGACTGTGCTTTTTTTACCCGCCACCATGCTTACGGTCTTAAAGATATCGAGCATCGCCCTGGATTTTCCCACGATGTTTCCGATACCGTATTTCCGCCCCACCTCCTCCTTGAGCCGCTCCAGTTCTCCGGAGAGCTGAATCTTCTCCAGGGCTCGATCCACCCTGAGGCGAAGCTCGTCCACGTCAAAGGGTTTCGTGACATAATCAAAGGCTCCGGTTCCCTTTGCAGTAAATGCTGTACGAGCGGTGTTGAGCGCTGTCAGCATGATAACCTGGGAGTCCGGTTGGATGGTCTTGATTTGCTTGAGGATCTCGAGACCATCGGTGCCCGGCATCAGGATGTCCAGGAGAATGATCTCGACCCTCTCTTCTTTAACCCTCCGGACCGCCTCGTCACTTGATCTCGCTTCGAAGAGCCGGAAGTCTTTTCCGAAAATGAGGCGAAGGGATTCCCTCACGCCGGCTTCGTCATCGACAATCAGCATGGATGGTTGACTCATATCTCTTTAAAGGTCTCGGTTAGGGTACTCGAAGCTCCGCCCTGATCAGCACCTTTCCTCCATCGAGATGGTTGACCTTGATTTCTCCCCCATTTCTTTCTAGCAGGATCTTAGCCAGAAGCATCCGTAGCGGCAAGGCCTCTTCTTCCACCGTCGAACGATCGAGATAATGGCTGAACGGGCTCATTTGCTCCCCCTCTCGAACGTAGGCAACAGCCACTCTCCCCTCCCCTTCCACATCGATTTGGATTTCACCCTTTGGCTTCAACTGGCCTAAGACCGTCCAAAGGACATTTTTAAACGCAAAGCGGAACTGGGCTTCGTCAGCAAAGACTTCCCCGGTTTCTCCCCTTCTCCCCCAACGAATGGTTGCTTCTCTTTTGCTACACTCAGGGAGAATTTCCTCTAAGACCCGACGCAACTGCTCATAGGGAAAAATTCTCTCCATAGCCGGATCCGTAAAGCGCGAAAAATCGAGCAAGGCTTCCAATAAATGATCCATGCGCGCGATATCGCCGCCAACCGTCTCTTGAAAACGGACGCGGAAGTCTGTGTCATCGAACCTCTCTCGCAAGAGTTGAGCGAAGGTTTTGATTGTGACCATCGGGTTCTTCAGCTCGTGGGCCAGCTCGTTGATAAGAACTCTGATATCCGGAAAGTTATCATTGCTCGACCCGACGACACCGAGCAGATCCTTTTCCTTTGCAGGCGGAACGATGGAGGCCTTCTTTCCCCCTTGATCTTCAGAAACAAATTTATCCTCAGCACCCGGATGCAAAAGAGATCGGTCTTCCTCCGTTGACGGAACAATGTCCAAAACCAGGTCCGGAGCTTCTATGGTCCCTTTTCTGTGGATAGCTAGAGTCCTAGCAATCACGGCCTCCATTTCATCTAAATTCCCAAACCAAAGGTAGTCACAAAGCCGTTCGATCGCCTCGGCAGAAAAACTCACCTTTCCAAGGTCGAGCTGCTCACTGTATTTCTCAGCCAACCGCGCGGCAAGAGAAGGCAAGTCTCCCCGCCGCTCCCTAAGAGGCGGAAGCCGAAGTGTCAACGTTGCCACTCGATAATAAAGAGGGCTAAGAAAATCCCCCCGGTAAACCTTCTCTAATAAATCCACCTGGGAGCTGGAGAGAATCCAAAATTGTCTCCCTTTTTCCTCCTCCTCTTCCAAAAAATCTAAGAGAGAGGACTGGGCCGAAGGGGGGAGGGTCTCCAGGCGGTTGAAAAAAAGGGTGAGCCGCTGGGGAAACCTTTTCTCTCTCTGGGATAACTGAGCGATCTCTCCCAAAAGGTATTCCTTAGTAATCTTCGGAGGGTAGGCAGAGAGCCAGGGTCCTACTTTGTCTCTTAAAGAGTAGATGGCCCGGGCTACCCGTTCTTGTCCGCATCCCGCTTCTCCAATAATTAGTATGGGAAAGGGTGTAAGGGCAAACCGCTTAGCCAAAGTCGAAACCAACGCGGGAATATAGGGAAAGTCGATATAGCGGCTGGCTTGATTCTTTTTAAGGGAGGGCAGGGCTTGCGCTTTTGAGGGGAAATGGGGCTTGGCTAAAAGCCGGACCACCTTTTCTTTCAATTCGTAGGGGTTAAAGGGCTTTGCCAGCCAATCCACTCTTCCTGGGTCTTCTCCAAGGTCGAGTGTGGACCTGGAGTCAACGAGGAAGAGCACAGGGAAGGGAACCTGGGAGGCGATTTTTAAAAGGACGGAGGACTCACTCCTTAATCCAGGGGATACACCTATGATTAAGAGATCGACTTCCTCATCAGGATAAGAGAGACTTTCGTTTTCGAGGAGCGGACGCTGGACAAAAGCAAAATCTCGTCCCAGTATTACACCGAGAGTCTCTCGAACTGCCTTAGACTCATCAATGACTAGGATCTTCTTCATGGACTTGAGGGCGAGCCTTCACCCCTTGAGGCTTTACCGGCTCAACCGGTAAATTGATAAAAAAAGTTGTCCCTTTGCCAGCCTTGCTTTCTACTAGGATATGCCCACCATGCTCCTGCACAATCTGATGGGAGATGGAAAGCCCCAGACCACTCCCCTCTTTTTTTGTGGTGAAAAATGGGGTGAAGATGTCCTCTAAATCCTTTTCTGCGATCCCCACCCCGGAATCCCGAACCCCAATCTGGACAAACTGCTCGGAGCCGTTCCTGGTGAAAAGCTGGGTTGACACCTCTACTACTCCCTCATCCTCAATCGATTGAAGTGCATTCAAGATAATATTCATGGATACCTGTTTTATCTGTTCTTTGTCAATAAAAATCTTCGGGAGACTATTGGAAAAACGACGATAAATCTGGACCCCTTTCTCCTTGGCCTCGGTCTCCAAGATCCGAATGATATTCTCAACAATTTCATTGATGTGCTCAGCCGATACATTAGGAACAGAAGGCCGCGCGAAGCTAAGAAGGTCGTTGACCAGGCCGCAGATGCGGTCCACCTCCTTTAGGGCAGTGCTCTGGAATCCCTCGCGGAATTCTTTGTCCTGGTATCGATCAGGCAGGAGTTGCGTAAAGGTACGGATAGCTACCAGGGGGTTCCGAATCTCGTGGGCCAAACCGGCGGTCAACATCCCCAAAGAAGAGAGTCGGTCTGCCCGCCGGATAATACTCTGCGACTGCTTGAGGTTCTCGTAAAGGCGCGCGTTTTCTATGGCTATGGCTGCCTGGTTGGCCAAAGTCGATAATAGCTCCAGATCCTCATTGGAATACATCTCCCTCCCTTCCTTGTACCCCAGATTCAGGATCCCAATCAGCCTTGTTTTGGAAGTGATAGGCAAGCTAATTTCCGCTTTCAGTTGACCCATCCTTTCTGCTGCCAACTTTTGCTCCGGGCCATCGCGGGCCATTTCAACCTCCTCCCTAACAATCGCCTCCGGTCTCTTCATAAGCCTCTGAACCAAAGGATCATCTCGAAAGAGCACGGATTCTTTCCATTTGTTCAGGTCGAAACCCGTACCCGCCTTAAGATCAAAAGCCCCTCTGGCATCATCAAGGAGAAATAAGGAGGCCTTTTCAATGCCCAACGCCGTGCCTACAGTATGAACGAGGCTATTCGACAGGGTCTCAAGATCTACCATGGAGACCATATCTCTGCTGGAGCGCAGCAGTGTTTCCCGGTAGTCATAGCGCTTCTTAAACAGAACTCGCTCCAGCGCTTCCTCTGTTCTGAATCGAAACTTCGGAAACAGGAAGCCGACGATAAAAAATAGGATTAGAGTTGTTACTGAAAAACTATAACTAATCGTTCCGAACGTGATTTTTTGAGTCCAAATTACCAGGACATAACAGGGAGCTAGTAATCCCAGAAGGAGAAGGGCATAGATCAGGCTCTTTTTTATTACGACGTTAATATCCATGAGCCGATAGGCTATAATGGCATAGGCAAAAACTCCAATGTAAACAGCTATAAGGATGTTGCCTACGGGAGGTATAGGAATATCGTACCAAAGGAGATAGTTGGTACTGCCCCCTAGATAGGCTAAAGCTATATTAGCGAGCAAAATTCTTAAATGATTCCGTCGCCTGCCTGTTGACGACTTACAACCTTGATAGAGCTCGAAAACACTCCCGGAGGCAAAAACGAGGAACATTAGGGAATGGAAATGAAAGGCAGGACCTGGGTTAGGCCAATAAACAAAATTGAGCTTTTCTGAAACACTAGACACTAAGAAAGGTGTAGGGCTAAGCAAAAACAAAAAAACGCATAATAGATAACCGACCTTAACAAACCGGTCCTTACTTGGGCTTGAAACGCCTATAAGCTGGATGACATGATGGTAGGCTGTTACCGGGATGAAAACGGCGCCAGCCATCAGAGCTCTGACCCAAAAGAGGGCTTTGGCTTCTGAAGGAGATAAAAGCCAAAGGAAATAGGAAAAACTCCAGATAGCTAAGCTTAAGCAAAAAATGCCATAGGTAATGTATCTTCGATCACTGGGATCTCGAGTATAGACAAATACACCGAGGGTGATTGCTAGGATCCCGTTGATCAAACCACTTATAGAGTAGTGATAAATGGACATTTTAAAGACCAAACTTATCGGCTACAGCTACATTAGCTTGGTCACCAAACGACCTAAAAGTCTGGATATTGTTAGCCCCCACTTCCGCCAGGAAATTTTCAAGTTCGACCTGAGAGAGAAACTGATAATAGCCTTCTGCTTCTTTGTGTATTATCATCCCAGCATTATTCAGTACTATACGAGCCTGTGCCAGCTCCTCCGGGGTTCGACTGACCTGGATAAAGTCTCGATAGATTTGTGACAGATCAGCATAGGGTTTTAGGCTCGTCACCACTATTCTCCCGCCGATTTTAAGTGTACGAAACAGTTCTTTCAGAGTATACAAAGGATCGCTAAGATAGGATAAGACAAGGTTACAACAAATTTTGTCAAAGCATTGGTTCCTAAAGGGAAGAGATCGATTAAGATCCAGAATCGTGTAAATATAGTTTACAAGGTTTGGGCTATTTAACCAAAATCCCGTCTTTCCTTTTAACTCTTTTTGAATCTCTGCATGAGTCTTTGCGGCTTGTTGAATGGCTTCATCTACGAAGTCAACTCCTACATAATGAGCAAATGGCAGCCTTTTGAAAGGAAAGGCTCTGCCCTGCATTAAGCTGTAGAGATGACGGACTAAAACAAAGGTTCCAAAATTCCCGATACCACAGCCTGCATCGAGAAGCTTTTCCCCCCTTCTCCAATTACCTAAAAGTTGGTTTAAAAAATTTAATAGATTCCAGTAGTCCTGGAGGTTGACGATGTGGGCATATTTTTCTAGGTATCTCTTCCAAAATTTTTTTTCTTCTTCCGGATTTAACTCTTTAGAGGACCTTACCTTCTCCTCGCGAAAACGGTTAACGAGAACGCTCTCTTCAGGAGTCTTGATGGTATCCCATCCAGGCTCTTTTCCTACCAGGTATTTTTCCGTAGAGGCGACAATCTTCCGGCAAGTAAAGTCAGCTAAGACAGGATTTTCATAGATTTCATGCATGATATTAGGGAGCACATAGAGTTCTTTCTGAATTGTCGGAATCTGATTGAAAACCATCCGGACTTCGTCAAAGGAGACCCATGGGTCCTTATCTCCTGCAAAAAAAACCGTTGGGATAGATAACTCGGCAACATCTTGCAACGACGTCTCCAAGGAATGGAAGTTACCTTGGATAGCATCTTTTAAGAAATGGTCAGCATCAACTTGAAAACCCATGATGTCCCTTACACCCAGGGAGGCGCCGTCGAGGACTTCCTGCACCCCATCCTCCCGGTAGATAGCATAAAGGGTACCTTGAAGGTTAAAAACACCAACAAGGCTAATTAAAAGCTTAACCCGTTTATCCTTAGTTGCCTCTTTTAAGGCAACTCTTACACCTAGGCTAGAACTTACCAATGCGATGCGGGACGTAAGAAATTCTCCTTCCGCAAAATCAATGGCCGAGCGCAGATCTTCCTCCATTTGGCTCAGAGTAGTAAAAAGCATATTTCCTTCGCTCTCGCCAACATGATCCGTGTGATCATATCTTATGACTTGAAACCCGTCGAGGGCTAAATAGTAGGCAAGGGGTAAATTGCTGATTTTTGTTTTGCCATAGGCTGGGACAATGATGACGACTCCTTTTGAGGGGCTGGAACTGTCGAGACGATCATAAAATCCTGCAATCCGCTTGCCTGACTGGTTGAAAAAACTTAAAGGATTGCTCCTAAGATCGATCTCACTCCGTAAGTTGCTGAACGGCTCCTTTAGATCTTTCCAGGCATGAATCTCCTTCATTGTTATTCTTGCCTGTACTTAGTTTAGAATAA
>JAHFAO010000083.1:0-12015 GCA_023250515.1 Deltaproteobacteria bacterium
CATCTTCCCTTCTGCCCTATCTAACGCAAATTATATAGACGAACGAAATTCAAAAAGCTTGAATTGGCGGAGAGAGTAACAGAGAGGTGAGGTAGCAGGTCCTTGCATTTGGTGGTTTGAATTCGATGTATGTGGCTGTTATAGTAAATTTTCGAAATTGGCGGGAGGGTTTTTCTCAAGTGTCCGTCGCGGAGCACAAAGAAAAAGCCAAAAAAAGCTTGGGTTGTTTTGTTGTTACTGTCAGCGACACCCGCGATGAAACGACCGATCAAAGTGGTCAGTTGATTAAGGCTTTGCTAGCTGAGGAGGGCCAACGACTAGTTGGTTATCGGATTGTTAAGGATGAACCCATCCAGATCGAGGCCTTGCTTCAGGATGCGCTGATCAAGGATGATGTCGATGCGATCATCGTCAATGGAGGAACGGGGATCTCTCCTCGGGATGGGACCTATGAGGTGGTCAATCGCCTTTTGGAAAAACGCTTGGATGGGTTTGGGGAGATATTTCGCTTTTTAAGTTACCAGGATATCGGCTCAGCAGCGATCATGAGTCGAGCAGTCGCAGGCTCCACCAAGGGCAAGGTGCTCATTTCTCTTCCCGGCTCTAAGGGAGCTGTTGATCTGGCGATGCGGCGGCTGGTTTTGCCCGAGTTGGGTCATATGCTTTCCCAGCTCCAGGGAAAATGAAGGTCAAGGTTAAATTCTTTGCTATTTTGAGGGAGCGTGTAGGGACGGGGGAGATCACGAGGGAGATAAGAGAGGGGAGCACAGTTGGAGACCTCTGGGAGTCCCTGAAGCAGGAATATCCCAAATTGGCTCCGGTGAAGATGCGCCTCCTGTTTGCAGTCAACCAGGAATATGTTAAGCCGGATCATGTCCTTAGGGAACGAGACGAGGTGGTTTTTGTCCCTCCTGTGAGCGGGGGTTAGCCCCGATCCGACAAGGATCGCGGCTTATGCTTTGGTGCCCTATGGTAGCTGAATATGCTAGAAGTAATGTGAAAATCTTTTCGCTAGGTGGTGTCGGACGGGGTTAGGTCATGTTTAGGGTCACTGAAAAAGCGATTGATCTTCATGAGCTGGTCGAATTTGTTACCGACCCTGGGGCTGGCGCTATTGTTACCTTCATCGGTACTACGAGGGACAATAATGAAGGGCGCAAGGTCATCGGGCTCGATTATGAAGCCTACCCAGAGATGGCTGAAAAAGAGCTGGCACGTCTAGGGGAGGAGGCCAAAAGGAGATGGAACATCCAGCGCGTCGCCATCGTCCATAGGATTGGTCCTGTCCCGATCAGGGAGCCCAGCGTTATCATTGCCGTCTCCGCGGCACATCGCGCCGACGCCTTTGAGGCCTGCCGTTTTGCCATTGAGGAGATTAAGAAAAGCGTTCCCATCTGGAAGAAAGAGCTCTTCGAGGGAGGAGAGGTGTGGATAGGGACGCAGAGCGGTCAGCCCCTTGTTCGTAATTCGTATACTCGTTAATCGTGTATTCGTTAACCGATTCAACGAGCAACTAATTAACCAATAACGAGTGGACGGTTATGGAAGCAAGCCTTTATGCCGCTTTTGTTTTGGGATTGATCCTCGGCCTCAAGCATGCCATGGATGCGGATCATTTGATCGCAGTCTCAACGATTGTCAGCGAGCATAAGAGCCTTAAATGGGCCTCTTTGATAGGGGCCTTCTGGGGGTTCGGACATACCGTTACGCTCTTTATCGTTGGTCTGCTTGTGATCGGATTGCGCCTGACCATTCCTCCTCGTGTCGCCCTGGGCTTGGAGTTTCTGGTAGCCCTTATGTTGGTTTTTCTCGGGCTTAGCATTCTGTGGCGCTCTTTCCGAGCTGAAGGGCTCCATCTGCATGCCCACAATCATAGTCCCGAAACGCATGCTCACTTCCATCTCCACGGCAGCCGAGAAGAGGATCACAGTCACCGCCATCCCTTTAGCTCGATGCGCAAGCCTTTCCTCGTCGGGATGGTCCACGGTTTGGCGGGGAGCGCGGCGCTCATGCTACTGGTCCTGACGACGATTCCCACACCTATGGCGGGGTTGGCTTATATCTTGATCTTCGGTGCTGGCTCTGTGGGAGGAATGCTGGGCCTAAGCTTCCTGATCGGCCTACCTTTTGTCCTGACCGCCCAACGCTTTACCCTTCTCAACCGCTGGATTCGCGTGGTGGCTGGAGCGGCAAGTGTGATCTTCGGGCTATTCCTCGGCTGGGAGATCGGTTTTCAAGACGGCCTGTTTTGATTCCCGTTCAAGATTTTGCCTCTCACCTTTGCTCGTAGCCAAAGGATCAGGGCCAAGACACCAAGAATAATTAGGACTGAGACCATCGTCTCGGCCTTGTCTATGCCGTAGGCGATATTGTGGTAAGTCTCACCCATCCACCATCCGAGATAGCCAAGGAAAAGACAGCGAGGGATGGTGCCGTAAAAGGTCCACAGGCTAAACTGCTTTAAGGGGAGACGGAATAAGCCAGCAGCAGCAGAGATTACCGAAAGAGGAAAGATAGGGAGGGCGCGCAGAAAGAAGATCGAGGCATTGACCTGGCCCGCACAAAAGCGCTGCTCCATCGCCTGCACTTCTTCCCAACCAAAGCCAAGAAATCCCTTCCACCGTTCGACGAGAGGTTTTCCACCCAGGTATCCGATCCCGTAACCGATGTAGGCCCCCAGGGTCGAGGCAACAGACCCTGGAAGAACGATCAGCAGGAGTATGGGGACCAGGGCCCCGGCGGCGTTGGTTTCCGGGCTGATCAAGATAAAGCCAGCGCCCATGATGACTAACGGAGAGGGGATCGGGACGATCACGGACTCGATAATCACCCCAATGAAGACACTCCACGGCCCATAGGCTCGTATGGACTCCATGATCCAATTCAGTAGCTCAGTCATAACCTTCAGAAATGACTATTTCACTCCATGGGTTCTGTAGAGCCGGTCAATAAAGCCGCTCTCGTCTAGTTTGCGGATAAAGCGATCATCGATTAGCTCTTCAACCTTGAGATTGGCTACCCTAGGATTTTGAAGTGCCATAAGCCTCTGTACGTTTCTAAGCCCCTCAATGGAAGGGTAGGGTTTTCGATTAAGGCTCGCTAGGTGTTCCTGATACCCTTCTTCGGCCACAGCCGGATCGCTAATTCTAAGATGCTTCATCAGGGTTTTAAGAACCGCTTCTTTATTTTTGGAAGAGAGGATAAAGGCAAAGCTTTCGACCAGTGCGGTCACGATTTTCTCCACGACTTCATGATTTTGCTGGAGGTAGAATCGAGTTACTCCCAACCCCAGTCCAGGAAAAAAAATGTTGGCCGAGGAGAGATCCGCCACGAGTGAGAACCCTTTGCCCATCAGTCTGCGGACAATGATAGGATCGAGAACCGCGGCGTCGACCCTTCCAGCCTCCAAGGCGTGGCCGATCGTTACCGGATCACCAATGACAAGAAAAGTAATGTTGTCCCGCTTTGGATCCAATCCCAGGTGTTCCAACCCAAGCATGGTGTACATCCAGGTGCTCCCTACGGCACTCTGAAGACCAAAACGCTTGCCTCTTAAATCTTCAGGCCTTTTGATCTTCGGGCCAGCGATTAACTTCCAACTGACCCGGTTAGAGATAGAGGTGAGCATCTTCAGATCTATCCCTTGTGCGACAGCTCCAAGCATCGACACGCCCGATGTGAAGGCGAGCTGGATTTCACCCGATACCAAGCTGGCAACTAAGGTCGGGCCACCTCGAATCGCAATGATTTGCGCCTCTATACCGTGTTTGTTAAATAGCCCCTGCTCGTGGGCGATCCAGAGACTGAGGGTGCTAGTGCTCACCGCCGCGCTGCCGATGTTGATTCTGACGGGGGCTGAGGCACCATTCGCGAGAGAATAGCTAAATTGGAGGAGGGAGAAAAATAGCAGTCCCTTTAATGCCGGGCTCATAATAATGAGATGCCTACAAGGATTATCACGCGGGACTTTTTGCTTCAACGTAAAGGGGTTTCGCTCATCTTCTCGCGCAAAAAGGTCCGGACATCCTCCCAGTAGTAACTGATGTCATAGAAGAGACGATGTCCACCCCCACGATAGTAACGGACGCTTCTCATCTCTTTTCCATCGACCAGCAGGGCTCGCTCCAGCATGCTGAAACCCTCTAAAATTTGGGTTTCATCCCCTGCTTCAACGAGAAGCAAGACGGGCGCATTGAGCGAAGAGACATGCTTAACCGCATCGGCAAAGTGTCCCTCCCCTGGTGCAGGTGCAAGGATGAGAAGGGCCTTCAGGTCCTTTCGCTCGATAGCTACCATAAGCGTGAGGAGACCTCCACGCGAGAAGCCCATGAGCGCGATTCGAGATGCATCTACATCTGTAAGGGTCTTGACGTAATCGATTGCCCGCGAAACTTCTTCCCTATGGCGTGGGATATTGCCTGGACCACTCCCTCGGATGGGAGCAAAGGTTAGGAAACCATCCGCCGCGAGCGCCTGGCAGGTTCCATCAAGGTCGTAGCCACGCCGTGCTGCTCCTTGGTAGCCATTCAGGTCCACGATGAGGCCGTGGTTGTAAACCACAGTAGGAAAAGGTCCTTTCCCCTGAGGTCGACAGAGAAGCGCCTTCCCCTCAGCTCCGCCGATGCGGTAGCCCACCATAGAACCTACTGCGCCGCAGCCTTGAAGCATGAAGAGGAATAAAAAAATGACGGAATGCATGAGTAGATTAGAGTCTCTGCGAAGGCTATCTATTTAGATGATTTTAACGATTGTGAGAAGATAAGCCACAGCCAAGATAACATAGGCAATGCAGGATAGAGAGAGGAAGAAAAGATTCAGCCGGCCAGGGCGAGCGGGGCTGGGCAGATGGCTCGGCAAATAGACATAGTTGAGAAAAATCAGCGCGACGGAGAAAAGCACCGTCCCAATAAAGCCGATGACAGCGGAGAGTTGAATGAGAGGCCCTGGCTCATGCAATAAGATGGTAATCGAAGTCACCGCTGTGAGAACAAAGAGGAAGAAGAGATACCAAGAGCGTACGGGGACCGACCGGGATCGGGGGAAGAAACCGTAGATGCAGTCCGTATGGATGCGGCTTACGGCATCGACCGTAGCCAACCAGGTGTCGGAGAGAAAAGCCGCGGCAACGACAAGAAATAGGATTCTCCCAACTGGACCCCAGCTCGCTTCGAAAAAGCGGCTTTGGACAACCGCGAGCTGATAGTGTTCCGGGAGCAGCCCTTTCGGATAGAGAAGCGCGTAGGCCAAAAGACAGGTCATCAGGGTCGTCAGGATGTTTCCTCCGATTCCTATGCTGATATCCCAAAACAAAAAGCGCTTCCACGGGGACACGTGTGCCAGCCCCTCGTCTTCACCTGGTGCGAAGCCCGATGTAGGAATGACCTCGGGCTTACCGGTGATAGGTCCGGTGATTCTTCCCATGTAGTGGGCCATTCCAATTCCCTTGTCCCGAATCCAGTAAGAGTAGAAGAGGGTCCAAAATCCTCCTAACCCAGCAAAGGTAATGGCGGTAAGGAGTTTGGTGGCGTCAGCGGGGTCCCATGGTCTCGGCATGGGCCATTGGGGAACAAATAAACCTTTTAGGAACGAGGGGAGAACCTCTAGGGCATCTGGATGGGTACTGGCCAAAAGGAGCCCCACGAAAGTAACTAGTGCCACGCCCCACATAAAGCCCTCCACCAATCGGTAGATTACTTTGCTAAAAAGAATGGCAGTGAAGAATACAAACATAGAAAGGTAGGCCCAAAAGAGGGTCTGGCCCCTTTGACTCCAGCCTGATGGAATGTCGGTTAGGGCTGCAAGGGAAGTTCCTCCAGCGGCCGCAAAGGCACCGAACCAAAGGAAAGAAAGAGTCATCAGAATCCAGAGGAAAAAGGCAAAAATCCGATTCAAACGGATAAAGCCCTGAAAGATGCTTTCACCTGTGAGCATAGTATAGCGGCCGATCTCATAGACAATGGGAAATTGAAGAAGGCAGGCAGGTAACAGAAGATAAAGAAAGGTAAGTCCGTACTTGGCGATGATATAAGGCCAAAAGATCAGCTCCCCGCTTCCCTGTGCCAGGGCCATAAAGATGACTCCGGGTCCTAAGGCAGCGATCATTCCGGGAATGGGAGGGAGGGGAGCCCTTCCGTAAGGCGGCAGAGTCCCCCAAGATTGGCTTTGTGCCATCCGTTCAGTTTCCGTCGATTCGGTGGATGGCTCCCTCGGGAAGTGTGCTGAGCAGTTTTTGAAAGGCACGGCTGAGATAGTTCATATCTTTTGATTCCAGGGTAACCTTGACTTTGTAGTCCGGGTTGTCCAGCACAGGATAGGATCCTAGAAGGAGTTCGGGAAAGCTCGCAAGCAGATTGTTGAGGATCGAGGCAATAACCCCCTCGCCCTCTTTAACGTAGACGACCTTAAGAAAGAAGGGGGTATCACGGAAGCCCCCTTTGATGGCTTCAAAACGCTCCTGCAGGATCTTCGGTATGCCGGGAAAGATGTAAACATTACGTAGTTTGACCACGGAGGCGTATAAAAAACCCTCGCCCACAAGCTCCGCCCCTTCGGGGACCTCGGCCATCCGAAGTCTGGCCTCATTGATATTTTCTCGATGACGCTCCCGTAAGCGTCGCTCCAGTTCCGGGTGGCGGATCACTTTTACGCCGAATCCGTGCGCGATCCCTGCCATGGTGACATCATCATGAGTAGGACCGACCCCGCCGGTGGTAAAGACAAGATCGAAGTTACGTGAGAAGGTGGCGACCTCTTTGCCGATCAACTCGATCTCATCCAAGATAACGGAGATCCGCCGCACCTCTACTCCTAAGGTACGCAGCTCCCGGCAGAGGAAATGGGAGTTGGTGTCCTGAGTTTTCCCAGAGAGGACCTCGTTTCCGATAATAACGATGCCGGCGGTTTTAGACATGAACCCTAACAATGTATATCAAAATTTTAGCTCCTGGCTAGAGGCTACAGGCGAGACTCCCTCCAATCGTAGACCTCGGGGAAGAAGCTCTCCGGCCCCTCGGTCTGCCTGGGGGCATCTTGAGGAGGCATTTTGACCAAGATTAAATCAAAGTTTCTCAACAACCAGTTTATGTGTCGAATTCGCTGCAGCTCTGGAAGTAATGGCATTCGGAATTGGAGCAGACAAAGCGGCACTTCTGGTTGAGGAGTTTAGAGCCACAGATAGGGCAGAACTCCCACCAGTTCCCTTGTTCCTTCTCGGGCCTTTCTGATTGGGCCATTCCTATATTCTCCCCAGCACCCTGCGGGCACGCTGGATGTTATTCACTTTAACGATCAATTGGGCCTTGCCCTTGGTCCCACCCGTGGTGCCGTAGGCATACTCGATATTGACCCGCGCCTTGGAGAGCCGATCAGCTATACGCGCGAGGGTCCCGGGCTTGTTGGGTAGGTCTAAGGCCACAACATCCGACTCCACCACCATCATCCCGCCATCGCCAAGGACGTGAGCCGCTTGGACAGGATTGCTAACCACGATTCGGAGCACTCCGTGGTCCACTGCATCCGAAATGGAAAAGGCAAGGATGTTGATCCTGCGTGCTGCAAGTGCACTACTTACCTGAGCCAAAGTTCCCGGCTTGTTTTCCAAAAAAACCGCAAGCTGCCTTAACACCTTCATGGTTACCTCCAACTTTACCGGAAGAGCCTTCGGGCATTTTCTCCCAGGAGCTTTTTCTTGACCTGAGAAGTGGCCTTCGCCTTCCGAATGATTGTTACCGAGTCTTTGAGCAGCCCGATCGTAGGAAAATCGCTTCCCATAAGTACTTGGCCCTCTCCCATCATTTGTACCGCGAAGCGGATCTCTTCCGGGCTCCAAAAAGGAGGAGCGGTGTCAATAAAGACGCGTCTTTTGTACTTTGCGAAAAAACCCTTGGAGCGTTTGTCGAAGTAAGCCGGGTTTAGGCGGTTTTTTATGGCGAAGAAGGCCCCACCCATGTGAGAGAAAACAAAGCGGAGGTTTGGAAAGCGATCCAGGGTGCCACTTAGCATCAGGCGGGCAATGTTGATCGTAGTGTCGAAGGCGCGGCCCAGGTTTCTCGTAAGGTTAAACTCTTCCATGCCGTGGGGATGGGCCAGGGGGATCTCCGCTGCGGGATGGACCAGAATCGGGACATCGAGATCAGAGACTGTTTTATAGAAAGGGTAAAGCCGCTCGTTGTCAAGGAGGATGCCCCCTATATGGGTGTTAATGCCCACCCCCTTGCAGCCCAGCTCCAGAACCGCTCTCCTCAACTCCCTTTGTCCCTCAGTGTCGAGCGGTGGGACATGGGCGAGCGGGATAATCCGGTCAGGGTATTGCGCGGTAATCTCCGCCATCTTGTCGTTAATGAACCGTGCTGCTTTTAAATCCACCCAGTCGAGCCAAACCCCCACATGAAGGGCTGCTTGGTCTACCCCGGCTCGATCCATGGCCTTGATCTGCTCCTCCATGCGGGCAGTCATCCTCGGAGGAGAGAAGAGCTGTACCCCGGCGCGCCGGATGCGAAAACGATCAGGCTCATGAATGACATCTTCATCCTGACGGACGTAAAGCTCTGGGCGGCGGTAGTGTTCCTCGGGCATCCAATGGTGATGGACATCGATGACGAGATTCTTTTTCTTCATGACCCTCCTTGTAATCGAAATCACCTTTGTTGACAAGAGATTTTTGCATTTTGCCCCAATCCGTTGGACTTCCTAGAAGTCCCGTAATATATTTCACACGGACATGTCTCACCCGGTTGTCCGCATCGAGAATCTAAGAAAGAGCTACGGTCCCATCATTGCCCTTGACGGTGTCTCTCTGGAGGTCGAGGCGGGAAAGATCTTCGGTCTTTTGGGGCCCAATGGGGCAGGCAAGACGACCACGGTTAAGATTCTGACCACTCTGGTTCGGCCGGATGGGGGAAGGGTCGAGATCAGCGGAACAGATGTTTTAAAAGATCCTGTCAAGGTGCGGAGCCTCATCGGCTATGTTCCTCAGGAGTTGACCGTTGACCCCTATCTCACGGCACGCGAACACCTGCATTATTACGCAGATCTCTATCATCTCCCTGCGGCGATCCGGGCCTCTAGGATTCGAGAGGCGTTAACCCTCGTAGGCCTGGCGGGGCATGAGGATCGTCGTGTGAGACATTTTTCCGGCGGGATGAAGAAAAAACTCGATCTCGCCTGTGGCCTCATCCATCGGCCACCCTTGATCTTTCTCGATGAGCCCTCTCTGGGTCTGGACGTCCAAGTGCGCCGAGATGTTTGGAGTTATATCTTAAGACTCAAAGAGCAAGGGACTACCGTTTTTCTCTGCACCAACTACATGGATGAAGCGGAGCGTCTTTGCGACGATGTAGCGATCATCGACAGTGGCAGGATCGCTGTCATGGGCACTCCTACGGCACTAAGAAGCCAGCTCAAAAGAGATGTGATCTCGGTTGAGATTGCCAGCTTCAATGAACACCAGGGGGAGATGTTAGAGGCCCTTGAGAGAGCCGTTTCCCAGTTGGCGATTGTGCAGGGGACCGTTAAGGATGGCATGCAGCTTAAGGTCTATGTTGAGAGCAATGAAATTGCCCTGCCGCAGATTCTTGAATCCGCTGCTACGCTGACCATCCCGATCCACACCATCACCTATAGCCGTCCTGGCCTAGATGAGGTCTTTCTCCACTATACCGGACACGCTTTCGCCGAGGAGAAAAAGAACCATGGTTGAGTTTGTGCAGGAGACGAAGGCACAACTAGTTCGCTGGATGATTCACTTGTTGCGTGAGCCCTTTAATATGGCCTTTAACTTAGTCAACCCGGTCATCCTTCTAATCTTTATGGGGGGGACCTTTCAGGGCCTTGCTCGGGACTCTACTGGGGGAGACTACCGCGGCTATCTTTTGCCAGGGATCTTGGCCCTTACGGCCTTCGGCAACAGCATGGCGGGAGGTATTCCGCTGCTCTTCGACAAGGAGAACGGTTTCCTTGTGCGTCTGATGAGTGCGCCCATCTCGCGCGCTTCCATCCTCGTCGCCCGTTTTCTTGCAGTGAATATCAACACCACACTCCAGTGTCTGATCATTTTGGTTTTAGGCCTACTCTTTGGTATTCGTATTGCCACCGGGCTAGGCGGAGTTCTGACGCTTCTCCT
The DNA here is from genome assembly GCA_023250515.1 of Deltaproteobacteria bacterium. Taxonomy (GTDB): domain Bacteria; phylum Desulfobacterota; class Binatia; order UBA9968; family UBA9968; genus JAHFAO01. Next base: position 10,121 of record JAHFAO010000083.1, read on the forward strand.
AATCAGCTTGCTCCTTGGGTTCGGTGTGACAGTGATTTCCCTAATCCTCGCCTTTGTTTTGGAAAATCACGGTGACTTTTTTGCCATTTTAGGTATCAGCGCGCTTCCCGTCACCTTTCTCTCTAGCGCCTTTGTCCCCCTGGACTCCCTGCCTGGCTGGATGCGTTTTTTTGCCTGGGTGAATCCTATGACCTACGCGATCGATGGAATGCGCTCTCTGATCCTCCTCGGCTGGAACGCGTCGCTTCTTATCCAGATGGTGATGGTGCTGCTGGCTTTTGACTGTGCTATGTTTTGGCTTGGCAGTAGAGTCCTGCGCCGACACCTAGCATGAGAAAGATAGAGACAGAGGCAGAGATAGAATAAAGGCTGTCTCTGTCTCAGATCTCTGTCTGTTTCTATGGATGGTTCGACCTCAAAAAAAAGCTTAGAGGAGATCAGAATGGAGCGTCGCCGGGAGCGCTTGAAGGCCTTTTTTACGCCTCTAATCTACATGATCTCTATTGTCGGCTCAGTAGCACTAATCATGGCCTTGATCAAGAGTTGCAGTGAACGTTTCCCCCAAACACCTTAGCTAAGAGAGAATGAGCGTGAAGCCCTACCAGGGAAAGATCGTCCCTGGCGATATCGCCAGGGAGACAGACCAGAGAGTCACAGCTTATACCCTTGCCAAATTAGAGATGGAGCTCGAAGGGGTTAAGCCATCTCAGTGAGAATTCCTCCGGCCCTCCGTCACCGCGAGTTCCGTCTCTTCGCGACCGGCTATATCCCGAGCGAAACAGGCGAGTACATTCATTTTGTGGTTCAGAATTGGCTGGTGTGGGAGTTGACCCAGTCGGCCTTTTATCTGGGGCTGATCGGATTTTTTGAATTTGCGCCGCGCTTTGTGTTCGGACCGATCGGCGGCGTGATTGCTGATCGGGTGGATCGGCTAAAGCTCCTAATCCTGAGCAGGGCGCTGAATCTCCTGCAAACTATGGTTTTTGCCTTTTTGGTCTTTTCCGGCTGGATTCAGTTTTGGCATATTGTGGTTCTGGTCATCTTTATGGCCATCGTCAGCTCCGTGAGCACAGCAGCTCAGCAGGTGCTAGTCGTTTCCCTCGTTCCTCAGGAGGCTGTCGTCAGCGCCCTTGCGCTGCACTCGGCCACCCATAACTTGACGAAAATCATCGGTCCTTCCATTGGAGGGATTTTGCTTACCTTGATCGGCGCCGGTCATTGCCTACTGATCCAGTCACTGACCATCGTCTGGATGTTAGTTATGCTCTTCAGAATGCAATCGCCAGCCTCTTCGGCTCCCGGCGTTAAGGGAGAATGGTTGAAGGATATTGGAGAGGGGTTTTCTTATCTACGCCAAAACCATCGGGTCTTTATCACAATCTTGATAACGTATTCCAATGGTTTCTTCGGCATCTCCTACTCTCAATTTCTCCCATATTTTGCGCAGGAGGTCTTGCGGGTCGGTCCCACAGGCTATGGATTCCTGGTGTCAGCGCCCGGAGTGGGCGCGGTTGCCATCAGTTTTTTGCTCTCCACTCACACAAGATTGAGGCGAATGAGACGTCTGCTCTTTGGGGCCAGTCTCATCTATGCAACGTCCATCTTCCTCTTTGCTATTTCCCGCTCCATGCTCTTGTCCATTCTACTTCTCGCAGTCGTGGGTTCGATGCAGATGAGCTACCGAGTTTTGGCCCGGGCGATCATCCAGGAAGAATGTCCACCTTATCTGTTGGGTCGGGCGATGAGTCTCTTTTTCTTGGATCGTGGGTTCGGCTCTTTAGGCGCCGTCTGCTTGGGGAGTGTTGCTGCCCTAGTGCCGGTGCCCGTCGCTGTGGCCGGAAGCGCTGTCCTCTCCGGACTCACCGCGTGGGCCATCCCACGGATACCGATCAGGG
>JAHFAO010000083.1:12115-13461 GCA_023250515.1 Deltaproteobacteria bacterium
TCTCATAGCATTTACCTTTCCTTATTTACAGAAAGGCCGCAAGCTCGAAGCGATCCTGGTTAAGGAACTGCCCCTCAACACGTATGTAATCGCCACTGCGAAGCCGCCGCAAACGATCGACATCCGATCTCCGCGCGTTATACGGGAGAGTTACCATAACCTTCTTGCCGTACTGGTCGCGTAGTTCGAAGAGACCTCGTTGGGAATCCACATACTCTACCGTACCATCCAGACGCGCGATCCGGTCTCTTGGGGTGGTCATTCCACCCCTTTCCTGAACACTCTGTCGGACGCGGATCAGATCGGTATAAGGGTTACCGGAAGTGCTCTGCTGGATGCGCATCGCGACGAAGTCCCCGGGCTCTAAATTAGTGACTGAATATTCCTGCCGGCGATAAACCACGCGGGTGCGGTTATCATATCTCGCGCTTCTTACTCGACCGTCGTCTCCTCGCACTTCGATCTCGCGTAACCGGGGGTCTACCCATCGCACCTCGCCAATGATCTCGCTTTCCTGTTTGCCACCATAAATGTCACCGGGGGTGTCGCCAATGTGGCCGATCTCGTAGCAGCCGGTAGCTGCCGCCAATGCAAGCCCCAAGACCAAATATGAACCTACACGAGTTATTAAGTTCATCATGCTCCTCCCTTAAAAAGAGAGGTTGGGCTGTTTATTTACTGTGGCCCTTGCCATGGCCTGCACCACCGGTGGAACCAACGGAAACCCCGGAACTATGGCCACGGCCCGTCGTAACCCCACTGTTCGATCCCACAGGTCGCCCAGAGCCGCTCACGATTCCCTCACCACTCCCACTCTCAGCTCCCTTTGCAGACTTCCCCACCGACCTGCCACTGCCCGTGACGGTTCCCCCCTCTGAAGAGCCTGCCGGTTGACCACTAACTACCCCGCTCCCTGTCGGAGAAGTACTCCCAGCCGCCAAACCCTGATTGGCACCTTTAAGACCACTGATGACTGGCCCCAACTTAAAGCCTAGCTTCTGGGCAATCTGTCCCCAACCCATATTTTGACTCCTCATGGTTAGAATCCCTTGCATGTATGAGGTGGTGGTATTGGTACCTGTTCCGGTCGTGATAGACCCACCTAAGAGCGCCGCTTGGAGTTGCTGGGGTGTGGGCTGAGTGATCCCATACTGGCTCAGTTGCTGCTTGGCCAATGCCAGAGAGATAAAGACATTGCCCATGCCCATCTTGCCTGTCGGGGGAGTGATCGTGGTGGTCGTGGTGGTGCTGGTTGCTGTAGTGCCGGGTGTGGTGCTCGGTGTGGTGGTTCTCATTAAAGTAATGGGGGTGCCATTCCTCAGGCCGGTGACAACGGCTTTGGCATC
>JAHFAO010000006.1 GCA_023250515.1 Deltaproteobacteria bacterium
ATGAGGATCGGCAACCCGGACTGGTCAGTCGACTATTGAGCAATGCAAAGGAGCTACTGGACTCTGACCTCAGGACGTATAAGGACCTAAGACAAATCGGGATGCCCTTAATGAACGCGGTTTCAAAATCACTCCCCAGGGCGTTGATCCTCCAAGCTGCAAGAGATTTGCGGCTGTTGGATAAAAGGGGGACGATCGTCTGCGATACGGAGGATGAATTGTCCTTCATCATGGATCGGGCTATCCACGATATACCCTGGTTGGAACAGAGATGGATCGAGATCTATTACCAAAACGAGGCCGCAAAGCTATCTTTGGATCAGCAGGCTTACCTAAAGGCCCACATTCGACCGGTCTTTTCCTTGTACGAAGTTTCGAAGGTATCCCGTGGTCGCGGCGCATGGGTAGTGGATCTATTCCGCCCAGAAGAGTTTTTCCTCGTGGATACCGGGTTGGGAATGACAGCCAAAGAAGGATATCTTTTGGCCAGCAGGATCATCCACTTGAACGGACTCTATTTCACTTCTGGGGTGACTATGCCTTTTGGCCCCGAACACAAGAAGCGACTCATGAGCCACTTTGCTTCCCTGGGGCAGGAGAAAGAGGGACCCGGAAGCTGGGAGAGGCTGATGCGGCATCACGCTCCATATTTGTTTATTGAGTTTAAGAAGACCGGCGTTTATGTCGAGTTTACTCCACCCACTTATTAGCCACGTGCCGTAGGGGCAAGATTACCGTTCTTGGGCCGACCTAAATGAGTGCCAAGCCAACTGGTAGAGTCCCCTGAGGCCTTGATGTGGCTCAAGAGCCAAACTTAGACTCTGCGATGACGCTGCGATCTCCATGGAAGGATCAGCGGCGCTTTGGCCCTGTCCATGGTCGCGTTTATTATGGTCTTTCAGCGATTCTACGCGATAAGACTTGGCCTGACAAGGATTTTTTGGAAGGTCAAAAGGCTTGAAATGGGGGCCTTTTTGAGCCCTCTAACAGTAGGGCTTATCAGCGTCAGCCCTGGTCGTTGGGAAAAGGGCAGCTTTTAGGCTGGCCTCCAAGTCGAGTGGGATTCTGGTTATATGTCCCTCTCCATCTACGCAGGCGTGCTTGGTCCATCCCGAAGCTATGCGGGATTCATCCTCTTTCCGGTATATTTTATAGTGAAAACTGAGAGAGGCTCGACCTAGAGAAGTGAGGTTGGTCTCGATGATGATTGCTTCGTCGTAACGAGCGGGCCTGAAATAGCGGCATGAGACCTCGATGACTGGGAAACGCAGCCCTTTTTCCTCGATAGAAATATAGGGCAAGCCGATCTGGCGGAGGAGTTCTGTCCTCCCCATCTCAAACCACCTAAGGTAGTTGGCATAATAGGCCACACCCATCTGGTCTGTATCACCATAGATCACGCGGTATGGGGTTAGGCTCTTTTCCATTTTTCTCCTGTAGCGAGAACCATTGTTCTTTTATCTTTTTTCCTCGCTCGGGGCAATTGCCTCTCGCGAAAGAACCGGACGCCAAGAACCGGAGCTGTCGCCAAGAACCGGAGCTTGACACCGCGTCGATACTTGGCTATTTTCCGATGACTATCTTAGTTAGGATCAGGATCAGTCGGAGAAGGAGGATCAGATGAAAAGGCTACAGCTATTTACCGTAGTTGCATTTGTTATATTCTATTTCCTGAGTACTGGCTTTGCCCAAGAAGAGAAGAAAGCAAAAGAGGAAAGGAAAGCCAAGAAAACGGCAGAGGTGGAGGCTGTTATCAGCGGAGTAGGTCAACGCACTGTTACCTTCCAGTATGAGCGGAAGGGAAAGGTTCGTGAGGAAGTGGTTGGGATTGATGACAAAACTTATATCGAAAGGGTATCAAGAGAAAAGGTCACGTTGAAGGATTTAAAAGAAGGGGACAAGGTCTATCTAAGATACGAACCGGATGCCTATACACCGGCTCTGTCTGTTCAGGTGGTCGGTAAGGGAGAGGTGCAAAAGGCAGGTGGAGGAGATTAGGAGCGGTAGAAATCCCACCGGTCTCCGCTTATCACCTCTAGGTTGAGAGAATCCTCTTCTCTCAGAACCCGAAAGGAGACTCGCTCTCCCGGCTTCTTTTTCCAGATCTCGCGATAAAGCTCAGGACGGGAGCGGATCTCCTTTTTTTCCACTCCAATAATGATGTCCCCCTCACGCAGTCCGCTTATTTCTGCAGGCCCTCCGGGGACCACCCCCGCAATCACGATATGACCTGCAAAGGACTGGGGGTAAAAACCCAGCCATGGCCGCCGCGGGCGGCTCCTTACCCGTCCGAAATCTTTTAGCTCCTGCTGGTTTTGCACATAGTATTCCATGGGAATGGCCAGAGAAAATTTTCCAACCTCATTTAGGTTGAGCGAAACCACACCCACCATTTGCCCTTTAAAGTCTGCCAGGGTTCCACCCCCGAAGCCGGGATTGAAGGCGTTGAGCCGGATCGTTTTCTCTAGCAGGTATTCCCAATGACCGTCATAGCTTTCCATTGAAGTTACGTAGCCACCGCTCACTCTCCTTCCGGTCTCTCCACTGCTCGCGACAATCAGAGCGGGCTGACCAAGCGATAGTGCATCTGGGGGAGCCGGTCGCATAAAGGGTAAGTTTCGGCCCGAGATCTTGACCAGGGCCAAGCCCGTTTCAAAGTCCTGAGCCGCTAATTCACCTGGAAGCTGCTCGCCGTCCGCCAAGGTGACTGTTATCGACTCGGCTCCTAAGGTTATGTAATGAACTGTAAGGATATACCCCCCAGGGTCGACAATCGTTCCGGAACCCGTCCGTTCTGATCCTAGGTTGCGAGTGGAAGGATGGCTTTCCGGGATGGTTACCCGGAGATCCACAGTGGTCGGAAGGATGGCATGAATCAAACCGAGGTGGGCATTCAAGGAACTGTACCCTCCCTTGCGGTGTCATCCATCTGCTGAGATCTCAACATAGATCCTTCGAGATGAAACTTTCCTTGCCAGCTGTCTCTGGCCTCAAGTTCCTCCTGGATGGCGTTGAGCATGGCGGTCTTGTTTGTGGACCAGTCTGGAGCGACGGTTAGTTCTCGATAGGTCTCTCCGGTTAGACGATGAATCACAATCTCCGGCGTAAGGAGCTCGAGAAAATCGACGAGCAGCGAGATATAGGCGTCCCGGCTGAGGAGGGTAAAGGCCCCAGAGCGGAATATTTTCTCGAGGACCGTGTTTTTGATGACATGGAGGTTGTGGAGTTTGACCCCGTCTATTCCCATGCGGTTAAGAAAAACGGGGGTTTGCAGGATCTCTTCATGGCTCTCGCCAGGAAAACCAAGAATCAAGTGCGCACAAAGACGGAGCCCTCTTGCCTTGCTCCTCTCGACCGCATCAATGAATTCTCTTAGGCCGTGTCCACGGTTGACCCATTGAAGGGTTTTGTCATGCATCGATTCCAGTCCGAGCTCCAGCCAGACATAAGTGCGACGGGAGATATCGGCGATTAGATCCAACACCTCCTCGGGGACGCAGTCAGGACGGGTGGCGATAGAGAGACCAACAACGCCGGGAAAGTCGAGCGCCTCTCGATAGATCCTCTCCAATTTGGTTATGGAGCCGTAGGTATTGGTGTAACTTTGGAAGTAGGCAATGAACTTTTCCGCTTTGTACAGTCGGCTAACTGCATCCGCCCCCTGTTCCAACTGTTCTCGGATCGACATCCCGGTACGATATCCCCGAGGTGTATGACTTGCGTTGTTGCAATAGGTGCAGCCTCCTACAGCAACTCGGCCATCTCGGTTAGGACAGGTGAAATCCAATCTGAGGCCGACCTTATGAACCCGGGCGTGGAAGGTTTCTCTTAGGATGCGGTTAAACGAGTTGTAGCGTTTGCCGTGCCATTTTTCTTTTAGGAGAGGAGGAAAGTTCATAACGCACACCAATAAGAGATGGTTAACAGAAAGACCGCCAATTCTCAAGAGTGCTTGCGCTCATCGTCAACAAGTGTGGTCTTTCCTCGGGAAGAAAGCCTTCCGGCCTGAGTCAATAGGCCTCTGCCTTGAGGACCACCACCCTTTCCCCTTCGAGTGATTATTCCAACGGCTCGGGCCTGCTCCAGCCTCCTCGTCCCTGTGCCTCAGCCCTTCAGGCTTCCTTCCCTCGGAGACCTTACAGTACTCCCAGACGGAGGGGGGCCTGTCCCGAAGCAGGGGAGACGTCCGACACTGAACTAACTCAGAGGGGACGGGCAGATCAGGTTAAGTAGCTGGGGGCAGAGGAGCAGAGGCCCATCGGCTCCCGCTGAGGGGCAGGTTCCCTCCGCTTCACCTTGCAACCACAATTTTCGCAGTAGAGCCGAGTGCTCGTCCTCAAGCTTTACTTTTTTGCTCTACTCGGCGGAGGACTCTCCTTTTTTTCCTCTTCGAAGAAGTCGGGTAGCTGCTTGTTAATCTGCTTATAAGAGAATTCCTCGATGGTGTATACTGCTTGGCTATCCTCTCGTCTTGCGTAATGCTCTTCGCCAGTTTTGTTTCCCAGCAGTAGGGTTCCCAGATTTTTTCCGTCCTTTCCATCGAGAGAGATTTTGAGAGAGGGGGAGTCAAGACCATACTTTTTTATGTCTTTGGGTTCGTCTTCGGCAAATCCCTTTGCCCTGAGACTGCGTAGTGCTGTCAGATAATCAACCACCGCCCCTTGTTTGGCCTTGCCTGTCTTCGGCGCCTCCAGCTTCCATTCTTCTTTTTCACCTTTGGTCAGGATCAACAATTCCTTTGGGGTCTGGATTTGCACCTTGGTGACCTTGTCAGAGGGGAAAGAGAGAATTTCTTTGTCTCTAAGAGCGATCAGGTCCTTGTCGAGCCCTTTCAAAACATTCTCATGAACGGTGTAGATGGTTCCTTTGGAATCTAGGACAAGATAGACTTCATCCTTTCCTTCCTTCTTATTCCCAACGAGGATCTCCCGTTGCCCCTCTTTCTCTCCCATAAAAGCGGTGACCCGGAGACGTGGTTTGTCCAGGCCGTATTTTTTCAGGTCCGAAGGTGAAGCTTCAAGAAAATCTCTGGCTGACAGGTTACGGATGGTCGAAAGGATCCCTTTGATCTCCGTCCGGTCTGCCCGGTAGGGCTTAGGTTTGTCGATAAACCAGTCCTCCTCCTTTTTGATCAGGGCAAATTCACCTTTAGTCCCTTTGAGGACCAACTGCTTTACCATGTCGTCTTTGAATTCTATGATTTTCTTGTCTCTGAAATCGTGGAGTTTCTTCTCAAGACCCGATAGCAGCGAGGCATCCGTCAAAAGGACACCCGTTGCACCCTCCCGCCTGGCGTAAGCGGAGTTTCCGACCGGCGTTTTTGCTCCGACGAGGATCGAGGGAAGGGTGATGCCGTTCTTTAGGGTGATCAAAACCTTGGTCTCAGGTTTGTCGAGTCCGAAGTTTTTGAGATCTTCCTGGCTAGGTTTTTCCTCGACGGTCCTCTTGACCTCGATCGTGTTGAGAGTGGAAAGGATGCTGCTGATGGTGGATTCATCCGCAGCCGCTTGCAAGGGTTGGGTCATCTGCCATTTCCCTGAAGCCTCTTTTTTGAGCCGGATCTCTTGTTGGGGGTAACTGAGGATGATGCTTTCGACTTCATCCTCCTTGAAATTGAGTAGTTTTTCTGTTTTCTCCTTCCCTGCTTTTTTGAGCTCGAAAAAGTAAAGATAAGCGCCGAGTAGAATAAAGATAACTGTTAACAGCAGGGTATTGCGAAGGCGCACCTCCTATCTCCTCTTCCACCATACGGCCAGGCCGATGATGAGGAGGATCTCTGGCAAAATTAGGAAGGATAGATAAAAGACCACGTTGCCTTCTTTCTCCGTGAGTTGGACCCTTGAGGATCGGATCGAGCGGGGACGGATGGAGATCAGTTCCTCTTGCCCGACGAGCCAGTTGACGACATTGACGAAGAAGTCTCGATTAAAGAAGATGTTGATAAATCGATTGTTGGCGAACCCGGAAGTTCCTAAGACCACGATCTTAGCGTCGCCATCCTTCTCAATGCCAATTTTCTTTAGATTTGCCGTCACCGCGACAGCAATCGATACCGGCCCCTTTTTGTCCTCCGGTCCAAGAGAAGCCTTTCCCTGCTTGAATACTCCCTCTAGGTCTTTTTCTGCCCAACTTGTTGGGCTTGTCTTGGCCAAGGAAGTTACTTCCAGTCCGTCCTTGGATGAACTGGCGGCATCCACGGAGCGGACCATAGGGAAAATGGTCCGCTCCTTAAACTCTCGGGTGATTGGATGCGTAGGACTGTAAGTGTTGGCGATTGGCTCTACTCCAAGGGAGGGCCCGGCAAAGAGCCGGATTACCTGATCCACTACGATGTCATCTCCAACCTCCACCCCCCAACCCTTGAGAAAGTTTTTGAGAGTTTCACCGCCCGGTGAGGGGAGCAAGACCAAAAGCCTTCCACCGCCCTTCGCGTAGTTCTCGATTGCCTGGACCTCATGATCCAGAAGGGGTTTTTGCGGGTTGGCAATGACCAGCAGGGAGGCTTCCCCGGGGATTCTCTCTAGGGTGGAAAGCAGAAGCTCCTTGATCTGATAGTTCTCATTTTCAAGCGCCTCCTTCGCTGCGGCATATCCTTGGGTATTTTGGCGGTCATCTGTGCTGGGTTCCCCATGGCCCGTCAAAAAGTACACGTTTTTTTTGCTTACCTTGGTGAGCTTGACAATGGCGTTCGTGACAGCCTCTTCGCTGGTATCCGTGATGTTCGTGGACTCTTTGCCATAGCGGATATGGAGGGTGTTGAGCTGCTGGATCTTGTACTGCTTAGCCATCTCGGGGTGGCGGTCCGGATCGATGGGGTAGAACTTGATCCTGGGAGAATGATACGTGTAACTCTTGATCAGATCCGAAACCCTGGGATTTTCTCCTCTTTCGAAAAAACCATAAATCTGAAGATCCTGCTTGAGTTGCCCGAGGACCTTAGTCGATTGTGACGACAGGCTGAAGACCTTGGCTTCCGTCAGGTCCCAGCGGCGGTGATAACGGGTGTTGATGAAGTTTAGCATGATGAGAATACCCACAAAGAGCAGGGAATAAAATGCCGAATGCAGTCCGAAGCGAGTGGAGCGCCGACGTAAGGAGCCGGCTAGACTGCCGCCCTGGGTGTAGAGGTACGTGAGGAGAGATAGGATGCCGAGTCCAAGATGGATGAGGACGTAGGGATCCCGGATGTTGCCGGTGAAAAGGTAGGCGACCAGTCCGAAAAGGGTGAGGACGATGCCCGAGAGACCCGAGATCTGAAAATACTTGCTCACTTATTTACTCCAGCGGGAGGCCTCCACGCAACGGTGGGTGAGAAAGAGACTCAAAACGATTAGGGTCAAAAAATAAACGAGGTTCTTGGTATCGATAAGCCCTTTGGCCATTTCGGTGAAGTGCTCAATAACCGAGAGGTATTTCAGGACTGCACCCAGGACGGCCCCGGTCGTCTCTGCGGGCCAAGACAGGACGTAGAGCATCAAAAGGACGACAAAACAGCTGACCGCGGCAACGATCTGGTTCTCGGTGAGCGACGAGGTCAAGAGCCCGACCGAGACAAAAGCCACTGCTAAAAGAAAAAGGCCCAGGTAGCCCGAGGCCAAGATTCCCAGCTCAGGGTTCCCATAGAGGAATAGGATGGCTGGGTAAATGCCGGTCAGCAGGATCATAACCAAGATGAAAAAAAGACAGCCCAGAAATTTTCCCAGCACGATCTGGGTTACCGAAAGCGGGGAGGTCAGGAGCAACTCATAAGTCCCGTTTCTTTTTTCCTCGGCGAAGGTGCGCATGGTAATGATCGGGACCATGATGACAAGGACGATGGCGAGGTTGTGTAAGAGGGGAGTAATCACATGTTCGTTCAGGTTTAGGTTCTGTAGGCCCTGAAAGTTTTGAAAGCTAGTGTATAGGGTGAGGAGGTAGTTAAAGCGAAATAGGAGGTTGAAGAAAAACCATCCCCCGAGAAGGAGAAATCCCGTCAGCACCACATAGGCAATCGGAGAAACAAAAAGCGAAAGGATTTCTTTCCTCGCGAGAATGAAGATGTTTTTCATAAGGACCAATCTACCTCTCTCTCTGGCTCCTTTTCCTCTACTTCCTTGGAGATGTAGCGCAGGAAAACCTGCTCTAGGGTCGCGGCTTGGGTCAGCTCCTTCAAATTGTTTTCTACTACGACCCTTCCCTCGTTGATGATAACGACCTTGTTGCAGATCTGTGACACCTCGGGAAGAATGTGCGTCGAGAGAATGACGGTCCGGTCTCCGGAAAACTCTCTGATCAAATTCCGGATCTCGATGATCTGCTTCGGGTCAAGTCCTAAAGTGGGTTCGTCCAAAATTAGAACCGGAGGATTATGAATGAGGGCTTGGGCTAGTCCTACCCTTTGGCGATACCCTTTAGAAAGATGCCTCACGAGGCGGGTGGCTACCTCCGTAAGGGAACACTTTTCTAGAACTCCCTCCAAGGCGCCCAATAATTGCCTTCTGGCCACCCCCTTAATGCGCGCCACGAACTTTAAATAAGAGCTTACAGTCATGTCATGGTAGAGAGGGGGAGTCTCAGGCAGGTAGCCTATTCGTCTGCGTACCTCGTGCGATTCCTTGTACACGTCAAAACCTTCAACGGTGACAGTTCCTTCGGTGGCTGGCATAAAGCCGGTGATGATCCGCATCGTCGTGGTCTTCCCTGCCCCGTTGGGGCCGAGGAACCCGAGGATGTCTCCCTTCTGGGCGGTAAAAGAAACGTCTTGGATGGCGCGGAATTGACCGTAGTATTTTGTTAGTCGGGATACCTCGACCATAAGATTGTCTCATCTACCCACTCTCTCTTTCTTTGTCAAGGAATACTCGGCTCTTTGTCAAAAAGTGTGGCAGGCATTTTCCTCGGGAAAGAAAGCCTGCAGGCTTTTCCCCTCGCAGCTACCAGGACTGAGTATTGGTGCCGAGGACTGAGTTGATACTCGGTCCCCAGTTCCAATATCCTGGAAGTGGTTAAAAAATCACAAGCTTTTTCCATTCTCTCGATCATTCTCAGTCTTGACAATAGAGGGGAAATCACTATACTGATGCCAATTTTATGGGCTGCGGAGTTGGGAGATGAAGCTGGCACTGGATCAGATCGCTGAATCCCCTAAGGATATCAGTTTTTCGGAACGGGTTGAGGAATTAAACCTGATTTATAAAGGGGAAGACAAGGTTAGGGATTTTCGCTTTCCATCTTTTCTTGATGTGAATCTCGTCTATTACCGATCCGGCCGGGAGATTTTTTTTCAGGGCCGGTTTGGGGGGACTATTGAAGGGCGTTGTAGCCGCTGTCTTAAGAGCTATTCCTTCCCAATAGAAAAAGAATTTGACTTTGTCTTGACCCCTCAACCGCTTTCGGCCAAAAGTAAGGAATTAAACCGCGACGAGATGGGACTGAGTTTCTATGCAGCGGAAGAGATCAATCTCTCCCCTTTGATCATGGAACAAGTGCTATTGGCCCTGCCAATTCGCCCGTTATGTGAGGACGGTTGCCGCGGGTTTTGTGGGGGTTGTGGCGTGGATCTCAACTATGAACCCTGTATCTGCGCCTCCGTACCAGGCGATCCGCGGATGGCCATTTTCCGCACCCTGAAGTTAGGTCGATAGCCTTCCTTTGTTTTGCTGTTCTTCCTGCCGCTTATTGGCAGGGAAAGGTTACGATTAGAAAAGATGCCTGTACCCAAGAGAAGAACCTCCAAGAGTAAGAAGAATAAACGCAGGTCCCATGATGCTCTGGCAATACCCCAATGGAGTACCTGTCCTAAGTGTGGGGAGAGTTTTTTCCCCCATCGTGCCTGCCCCAGTTGTGGCTATTATCGCGGTAGGCCCGTGGTGCCTACTGAAGAGAGCTGAAGCCTTCTCTTTTGCCTATGATGAAGATCGCTGTTGATGCCATGGGGGGTGACCGTGCCCCAGGTGCCGTGGTTGAAGGAGCCCTGTTTGCCGCCAAGGAGCTTGGGACTGAGGTTGTCCTTATAGGTCAGAAGGAAATAGTGGAAAGAGAGCTCGCACGCCATTCATCCATACCACCATCCCTTGAAGTTGTTCCAGCCTCTCAGACAGTGACCATGGATGAATCCCCAAGCGCCGCACTTAAGAAGAAAGATTCGTCGATGAAAGTAGCCTTTGATTTGATGAAGAGGGGAGAGGCTCAAGCTGTGGTCAGCGCTGGGAACTCCGGGGCCATGATGGGTACGGGGATGTTCGTTTTAGGAAACCTTCCTGGGGTGGACAGGCCGGCCATCTTGGTTGTCGTTCCCACCCTTGGCAAGGGAACTGTGATCATCGATGCCGGGGCCAATGTGGACTGCAAGCCGCGCCATCTGGTTCAATTTGGCCTGATGGGATCCATCTATGCGGAAGGTGTTCTTGGCATCTCCGAACCCCGAGTGGGGGTGTTGAGCAACGGAGAGGAAGAAGGGAAAGGGAATGACTTGACAAGGGCAGCAAGCGAACAGCTTTCTTCCGCTCCCTTGAATTATATCGGCTATGTAGAAGGGAGAGATATTTGTAGCGGGGAGGTTGATGTGGTTGTCTGTGATGGCTTTACCGGCAATGTTACGCTCAAAACCATGGAAGGGGTTGCGAGTTTTATTCTAGGAGTACTGAAAGATGCCTTTCGGCAAAACACCCTTAGTCGGCTAGGCTATCTCCTCGGTCGAAAATCCCTTCTTCAAGCCTATACCCGTCTTGATCATGCAGAGTATGGAGGTGCTCCTCTAATGGGTTTGGATGGGATAGCCATCATCGCGCATGGAGGATCTGGCCCAAAAGCTATTAAAAATGCCATCCGGGTGGCAAAAGAAGCGGTTACCCACGACGTCAACCGTCACATCGTCGAAGCGCTAGGGAGCCTAGGCGAGAGAGATAAGTTCCCTCGCAGGATCTGGCAGCAGATCAAATCGAAGATCGAGACCTTAAATGAAAAGCCAGTTCAGGAAGGGGGAGGGGGAGATAACAAAAGTGGGGGAAGGGGTTAAGGTCGCGTTTGTTTTCCCTGGTCAGGGTTCTCAGTATGTGGGTATGGGGAGAGACCTCTATGAACAATCTGACTCGGCTAAGCAGGTCTTCATGGAGGCGGAGGAGGTTCTGGGCTTGCCCTTGAGGCGTATCTGTTTTTCCGGTCCTGAAGCAGAACTCGAGCTCACAGAGCATACCCAACCGGCAATTCTTACGGTCTCTATCGCTGCCCTCCGAATGCTGGAGTCGGAGTGGCATCTCAAGCCCTATTGCGTTGCCGGTCACAGCCTGGGGGAATATAGCGCCTTGGTCAGTGTTGGGGCGCTTGCCTTTAGGGATGCTGTCAAGGTAGTACGAGAGCGGGGGAGGCTGATGCAAGAGGCTGTCCGGCCAGGGGAGGGTTTGATGGCGGTAGTCCTGGGGTTGGAAGCTCAGGATGTTCAATTGATTTGTGAGAAGGCGAGTCAGGGAGAGGTTATAGCTCCGGCGAATTTTAATGGTGGGGGACAGATCGTGATTGCCGGGGCGCGGGCGGCGGTGCTTCGGGCAATGGCCATAGCGCGGGAGCACGGGGCGAAGAGGGTTCTGGAGTTAGCCGTAAGTGCTCCGTTTCACTGTCCTCTGATGATTCCCGCATCTGAAGGGTTAAGGGAAGTATTGGCCAATGTGACCGTTCAGCCCTTTTCCATCGGCGTGATCACGAATGTCGAGGCAACGATCAACCTGGACTGGGGCAGGGTTAAAGCCCTTTTGGTCGAACAGGCGGTACGTCCGGTACGATGGGAGGAGTCGGTAAAAACCATGGAAGATTTGGGCTGCCAGCGGGTTTTGGAGATAGGACCGGGAAAGGTGCTGAGCGGCCTGATCAAGAGGATTAGTCCGAGGTTGGAGGTGAAAAATTTCGCAGGGCCTCTAGACCTCAAGAAAATCGTGATGGACTAAATTCGGCATTGGATTTAAAAGGCCAGATCGCTTTAGTTACCGGCGGAAGCCGGGGGATAGGGCGCGCTGTGGTCCTGACTCTCGGGCGCTTAGGGGCTGAAGTCATGATTAACTACCGGGAAAATCAATCAGCGGCTGAGGAGGCCCTCAAACAGCTTCTCACAGAAAGGGGTAGCGGTCAGCTGTATCCTTTTGACGTGGCCGTAGAGGGTCAGGTAGAAGAGGCAGTGAAAAAAATCGTTGACCGGCACAAAAAAATTGATATTCTAGTCAACAATGCTGGTATAACCTCCGACAACCTCTTAGTTCGTCTTAAAAGCGAAGACTGGGATCGGGTGATCGGAGTCAATCTCAGAGGAACCATTCATTGCACGAAGGCTGTGTGTAGGGGAATGATCCGGGAACGATATGGGCGGATCGTCAACTTGACTTCAGTGGTGGGGCAAAGAGGAAACGCAGGGCAATCGGCTTATGCCGCTTCCAAGGCTGGGATTATTGGTTTCACCAAGGCCATGGCGAGGGAACTGGCGACACGCGGAATCACAGTGAATGCGGTGGCCCCGGGCTTTATCGATACCGAGATGACAGCGAAACTCTCCTCAAAAATTCAGGAGGAGTTCCTGCACTCCGTACCATTGGGTCGTTTTGGAACCTGCGAGGATGTGGCAGAAGCGGTCTCGTTCCTTGTGGGCCCGGGGGCCGGTTACATCACGGGACAGGTGATCAATGTGAATGGCGGACTCTATATGTGAGGAAAAAGCTAAGCAGGAGGTGAAGACGATGGCATCATCTGTAGAGACCAGAGTGAAAGAGATTGTTTGTGAACAACTAGGTGTCAGCGAAGATGAAGTAACCCCCGAAGCCTCATTTATAGAGGATCTGGGGGCGGACTCCTTGGATATCGTTGAGTTGGTGATGGCCTTAGAGGAAGAGTATGAGATGGAGATCTCGGATGAGGATGCAGAGAAGATCAAAACAGTGCGGGACGTCATTAACTACATCGAGAGCCACAGGTAAGTTTTTCTTGAATCAGGGAGAACCGAGAATAGGCACCTAACGATGGTGGTAAGGTCGCACGGATACTTACCTATCATGCCATAAAATCAATCGCAGGAGTTACAGTGGCGGAGGGGCCATGCTCCTGCGATTTTCTTTATCTATATATAACTTATATAATTGAAGAGCCAGGCATGACGGAAAGACCACACCATCATTGTAACGTGGGAATGGAACTATCATGATTGCTATAGGAAGTGACCACGGAGGCGTGGAACTTAAGGACTTTTTGGTGCAGATGCTACGTTCTAAGGGCTTGGCGGTAGAGGACTTAGGTACCAAGGGAAGTGAGTCTGTGGATTATCCGGATTTTGGTCGGCTGGTTTCGCTTAAGGTTTCGAAAGGGGAGGCTGAGAGGGGCATCCTCATATGCACGAATGGGATTGGCATGTCCATATTGGCCAACAAGTTTCCCGGTGTCCGGGCGGCACTGGTCCATGATCTTAAGGGAGCCCAGATGAGTCGCGAGCACAACAATTCTAACATCCTGGTACTGGGCGGTGGGATAACCGAGAAATCCGGGGCAGAACGGATACTGGAGATCTGGCTTCGCACCCCATTTGCGGGAGGGCGACATCAACGCCGTTTGGATAAGATTGCTCAAGTGGAGCAAGAACTCGGCACTCGCATTAAAAACGACACGGAATGAGAGAGTTCAAAAGAAAGAATCCAGTAGTCAGAATTAACTTCTAAATACTGGATGCTGACAGAGTAGCCATGTCTTTTTTGCAGAGAACAGACCCGGACGTCTTCGCGGCCATCCAGAAAGAGACCCAAAGGCTGGAGTATCAACTGGAACTCATCGCGTCGGAGAATGTGGTGAGCGAGGCGGTACTGGAGGCCCAGGGTTCAGTCATGACCAACAAGTATGCCGAAGGCTATCCAGGACGGAGATACTACGGGGGTTGTGAATTCGTCGATGTTGTGGAGGAGTTGGCGATCTCTCGTGCCAAGCAGTTATTTGGCGCTGATCATGTCAATGTCCAGCCCCATTCTGGAACTCAGGCCAATATGGCCATCTATTTTTCAGTGCTGAGCCCTGGGAATTGTTATTTCGGCATGAACCTAGCTCACGGGGGACACCTCTCTATGGGAAGCCCCGTGAACTTCTCAGGGATCCTTTATCAGGTCGTCCCCTACGGGGTTCAACAAGGGACCGAGACCATCGATTACGATGCCTTGGCTGAGCTTGCGCGACAGCATCGACCCCGGCTGATCATAGCGGGTGCGAGCGCTTACCCGAGGGTCATCGACTTTAAGAGGTTTCGAGAGATTGCCGATGAGGTAGGGGCCTATCTCATGGTGGACATGGCCCATATAGCAGGGTTAGTTGCGGCCGGGCTCCACCCCAGCCCTGTCCCTTACGCCGATTTCGTTACGACAACCACTCATAAGACCCTGAGAGGTCCACGGGGTGGGATGATCCTGTGTCGAGCGGAGCATGCCAAGACCATTGATAGTAAGATCTTTCCAGGACTTCAGGGAGGTCCCCTCATGCATGTCATTGCTGCCAAGGCGGTTGCCTTGAAGGAGGCCTTGACCCCCGATTTCAAGCTCTATCAACAGCAGATTATTAGTAATGCCAAGGCCCTGGCGAATGGGTTGATGCAGAAAGGGTTTCGGCTTGTCTCCGGGGGCACAGATAATCATTTGATGTTAGTGGACCTGCGCCAGTCCGAGTTGACCGGAAAAGTGGCCCAGGAGACTTTAGATAAGGCCCGAATTACTGTAAACAAGAATACCGTACCCTTCGAGACCCGTTCACCCTTTGTCACCAGTGGGATCAGAATTGGCACGCCGGCCGTTACGTCACGTGGGATGAAGGAAAAGGAGATGGCCACCATCGCTGAGTTTATATCACGCGCCCTAAATCATGTGGGGGACGATGGGGTCCTTAAATCGATTGCCGACGATGTCCGCGAATTCTGTAAGCGGTTTCCGGTCTATCCTCACCGGCTGCAGACAAAAGGCAGGACTGAGTAAAGAGTGCTTAGGACTGAGTCGGCGGGGACTCAGTCCGTCATAAGGAACCCGAGGTGAAGTGCCCCTTCTGCCACGAAACCGAGAATCGGGTCATTGATTCTCGACTGAGCAAAGACGGCAACATGGTCCGTCGTCGGCGCGAGTGTCTAAAATGTACCCGCCGTTTCACCACCTATGAACGGGTTGAGGAAACCATGCCCCTGGTGGTTAAAAAAGATGGCCGGCGGGAGAGTTATGATCGGGTCAAGATCGTCAATGGCCTTAAGCGTGCGTGCGAAAAACGTCCGGTGAGCATCAATACCATCGAAGCGATCGCAGACCGGATCGAGCGGGGCCTTCAAGAACGGGGGGACAAAGAGATACCCAGCTCCTTCATCGGTGAAGCTGCCATGCGAGAGCTTCACGATACCGATCAGGTGGCCTATGTCCGTTTTGCCTCAGTTTATCGTTCTTTTAAGGACATTAGTGAGTTTATGGTCGAGCTGGAAGAGCTTCTGAAGGAGCGCAAGGGCCTGCCTGCCAGAATGCGAGGGCAAAAGCAGAAAAAAGGCCAAGAGAATCGGTTGCCCTGATGGGAGGGTGTTGCGACAGGGCAGATGGGCCTTTTTCAACGGTCTGATGGGAGATGATCTCGACAAACGATACATGCGCTTGGCATTGCGCCTGGCACTCAAAGGGATGGGTAGGACGAGCCCGAACCCAATGGTTGGAGCTGTCCTGGTTCGCGGCGGAAAGATCATCGCCACAGGTTACCACCAGCGTGCTGGAAACGACCATGCGGAGATCGTTGCCCTCGAGCGGGCAGGGAAAAGGGCGCGAGGGGCTACTTTATACCTTAACTTAGAACCCTGCTCCCATTATGGTCGGACTCCGCCATGCACCCTCTCGCTGATACGGTCCGGGGTGAAGAGGGTGGTGGTCGGGATGGTGGACCCCAATCCTTTCGTGTCGGGCAGAGGCATCCGCAGTCTGAGACGAGCCGGGATTCAGGTCCATGTTGGCCTTCTTGGAGCGGAGTGCCAGAAGCTTAACGAGGCCTTCAGGAAATTTATCACTCGCCGCATCCCCTTTGTTATCCTCAAACTCGCCGCCTCTCTAGATGGCAAGATCGCTACCTCGACAGGGGATTCCCGTTGGATCACAGAGACAGCTTCGCGCCGCTATGTCCATGAACTACGCAACCAGGTGGATGCTGTCGTCGTTGGAATAGGGACAGTACTTGCTGATAATCCCAAACTTACTTGCCGCATTCCGGGCGGGCGCGATCCATTAAGGGTGGTTCTGGACCCTCATCTCCGTATCCCTTTGAGAGCTCATCTTTTGCGTGAGCGCGATCCTGAAAAAACAATCGTGGTCACTGGCTCTCGTGTGCCGATAAGAAAGGTAGAGGCTATCCACCGTTTTGGGGCACAGGTCTGGGGATTTCCTTTGAGAGGAAGTCAGATCCCATTTTCCTCTTTCCTAAGGCGATTAGGCAAAATGGGTTTGCTCAGTATCATGGTTGAAGGCGGGGCGACCACAGCGGGCTACGCCTTACAGGAGAGAGTCGTGGATAAGGTCCTTTTCTTTTATGCCCCTAAGATTATCGGCGGAGAGGGGAGACCTATGATCGAAGCCCTGGGGATCAGAAAGATGAGCCACTCCAGAACAATCAGAGATATGGAGGTTAAGAGATTCGGGAAGGATTTTCTGATATCGGGTTATCTTAAATAAATAGCACTCAGCGTTCAGCAATCAGTAATGGCTGAAAGCTGATGGCTGACGGCCCCTTTTTATGTTTACAGGTCTCATTGAAGATGTGGGTAGAGTTTACCGTTGGCAGATAAGGCGGGGATCGGGAATCTTGGCCTTAAATACTCATTTTCCCTTAAGAGAGATTCCTATAGGTTCCAGCATTGCTGTGAACGGCGCCTGTTTAACTGTAGTTGATAAGGCTAGAGGTCGCTTCACGGTCGATGTCTCTCCTGAGACCCTGGAACGGACCAATTTGAGAAAGATCCGATCAGGAGATCCCGTCAATTTGGAGCGCCCCCTTCGATTGAGCGATCGTCTGGGAGGTCATTTGGTTACCGGACATGTCGATGGGGTCGGAGTCGTTGTGGAAATCAAAAAGAAGGCGGAGTTTACCTTCTTTTTATTTCAAGTTACAGCACCTCTTTATTCTTTGCTTGTCCCCAAGGGGTCTGTCGCAGTGGATGGCATCAGTTTGACCGTCAATGAATGTGAAAAACAGCGATTCTCTGTTGCTGTGATTCCATTTACTTTGGCGCATACAAATTTGCGCAGGCGAAAGGTTGGTGATAAAGTCAATATTGAGACCGATATTGTCGGTAAATATGTTCAGCGACTTCTCCATTTAAAATAAAACCATGCCAGTCTCCACGATCGAAGAGATATTAGAGCAGATTCGTGACGGTCGAACAGTTATCCTCGTTGACGAGGAGGGGGCTGAGAGTGAAGGTTTCTTTTGCGCCGCTGCTGAGAAGATCACCCCTGAAACTATTAACTTCATGCTTCTTTATGGTCGAGGTCTTGTCTGTTTGACCCTGACCGAGGAGAGGATGAAGGAGTTGGGGATCCCTTTGATGGTGCAGGAAACCGGCTCTGCAGTCAGTAACCCCTTTGGGGCCTCAATCTCCGCACGGACAGAGGCAGCTTCAGGGGTCTCAGCCATGAGCCGGGCGCGAACGATTAGGACGGCTATTGCCAAGGAGACAAAGCGCGGCGACCTTGTGGTGCCCGGCCATGTTTTTCCTATCCAAGCGCGCAACGGGGGAGTCCTGGTCCGTTCCGGTCAAGTCGAGGCCTCTATGGACCTAGCACGTCTTGCCGGGCTTCAACCCGCCGCGGTTCTATGCCAGATCCTGCAAGATGACGGTTCCGTGGCCCTCATGTCTTATCTCGAGAATTTCGCCTTAAAGCACAAACTTAAAATTGCTTCCATCGCTGATCTTATCGCCTTTCGTTTGCGCAGCGAGTGCCTGGTGAACCGCGTAGCCGAGGAGGTTTTTCCGACTATCCATGGGGGTACTTATAGGGCGATTGTCTATAATAATAACGTGGATTCCCACGAGCATATGGCCTTGGTCAAGGACGAGATCCGCGTTGAGGATAGTGTGTTGGTGCGGATGCACTCCGAGTGCCTGACAGGTGACGTCTTTGGCTCAGAGCGTTGTGATTGCGGGGATCAAATTCGTCAATCCCTAAAGATGATCGACCAAGAAGGGAAAGGGATTCTTGTCTATATGCATCAGGAGGGGAGGGGTATCGGATTAACCAATAAAATCAAGGCCTATGCCCTTCAGGACCAAGGAATGGATACGGTGGAGGCTAATCTGGAATTAGGCTTTAAGGAGGACTTGAGAGATTACGGCATTGGAGCCCAAATACTGAGGGATCTGGGAGTTAAAAAATTGCGTTTGTTGACCAATAATCCGCGCAAGATTGTCGGCTTAGAGGGATATGGGCTGACCGTGGTGGAGCGGGTCCCCTTGGAGGTGCCGCCGCATGAGTCTAACATCGGTTATCTTCGCACCAAGCAGGAGAAGCTGGGGCATCTTTTTTCCAAACTAAGGGCGAAACCAGGGAAATAATAGTTAGCGCAAGGGTTCAATGCAAAATGCCGAGTGCAAACTTAAAAATGCAAAATTATTGGAGAAAAAAGTAGGGATTTTGAGTTTTACATTTTGCCACCTTCATTTTGCAATAAACATCCATGGGTAAGCTGGTTGAAGGGAAACTCGATGCACGGGGAATGAAGTTCGGTATTATTGTAAGTCGCTTCAACAGCTTTATCACGGAAAAGCTATTAGAAGGGGCCATGGATGCCTTGAAGAGTTACGGAGGAGAGGAGAAGGATATCGATATTGCGCGGGTGCCAGGCGCTTTTGAGATTCCACTGTTAGCGCACAAGATGGCTGCTAGTGGCAAATATGATGCCCTAATATGTCTGGGGGCTGTAATTCGCGGTGATACTCCCCATTTCGAATACATCGCCGAGGCAGTTACCAGGGGGATCGGGAATGCCATATTGGAACACCGAATCCCGATCTCCTTTGGCGTTCTTACCACGAACAACGTTGAGCAAGCCGTGGAGCGGGCTGGCACAAAAACGGGGAATAAAGGATTTGAGGCGGCCCTTACGGCCATCGAGATGGCTAGTCTGAACCGGGAAATTCCATAATATTAGAAGGGCCTTCAGCAGTCAGCAATTAGCTATCAGCCCCCGGGAAATAATTGAGCTGAGAGCTGACCGCTGATGACCGAGAGCTTTTTTCATGGGGGTTAGACGAAAAGGCAGGGAATTCGCCCTACAAGCCCTTTATCAGATTGAGATGACCGGGGATGCCTCATCTCCGGCCCTGGATTTTTTTTGGGACCATTTCGAGGGAAACGCCAAGGCAAAGGATTTTGCCCGGCGCTTGGTCTCAGGGGTAGTTATCCATAGGGAGAAGATTGACCGGCTTATCGAACAGTCCACAGACAATTGGAAACTCACAAGAATGGCCAAGGTGGATCTTATTATCCTGCGCTTGGCCACATATGAGCTCCTATTTTGCCCGGATATCCCAATGAACGTGAGCATGGATGAGGCCATTGAGATAGGAAAGCGTTACGGCTCGGGTGATTCGGCTAGCTTTATTAACGGGGTCTTGGACCAAGTAGCGATCTCTGGCGGTGTCAAATAGTATCTGTGGTCGAGAGATGGAGGAGAGATATCAACCAAGGAGGATAGAAGAGAGGTGGCAGCGGATCTGGGAGGAAAGAAAGATCTTCCGGGTCACAGAGGATTCGCGGCTGCCGAAGTACTACCTTTTAGAGATGTTCCCTTACCCCTCCGGTAGGATCCACATGGGTCACGTGCGTAACTATTCCATCGGTGACGTTATCGCACGGTATAAGAGGATGAGGGGCTACAATGTGCTTCACCCCATGGGCTGGGATGCCTTTGGACTCCCCGCTGAGAATGCCGCGATTGAGCGCGGCGTCCATCCCGCCAAATGGACTTTGGAAAATATCGCCTACATGAAGGACCAGCTCAAAAAGATGGGCTTCAGTTATGACTGGGAACGGGAGTTTGCCACGTGCGAAGAGGGCTATTATCGCTGGGAACAGCTGTTCTTCATCGAGATGTTTAAGCGCGGGCTGGCCTATAGGAGGTTGTCGACCGTTAACTGGTGTGAGAGGTGTCAGACAATCCTGGCCAATGAGCAGGTCGAAGGGGGACGCTGTTGGCGCTGTGAGGAAGAGGTTGGGGTGAAAGAATTGGAGCAGTGGTTCTTTCGCATCACTGCCTACGCGGAAGAGCTGCTCCGAGACTTAGATCAACTTACTGGATGGCCGGAGAAGGTTCTGACCATGCAGCGCAACTGGATCGGGAAATCGGTGGGGGCGGAGATCCTCTTCCCCCTTGTGGACCGAGAGGGCTCCCTCAACGTTTTTACCACACGCCAGGACACGGTTTATGGGGCCACCTTTGTTTCCCTTGCGGTCGAGCACCCATTCGCCATGGAGCTTTCTCGAGGGACCGCACAAGAGGGCGACGTTAAGGAATTTGCGGAACGAGTCAAAAAGATAAATCAAGCCCTCAGGGGAATTGATGAAGGAGAGAAAGAAGGGGTCTTTACCGGATCCTATTGCATCAACCCCTTCACCCAGGAAAAGATCCCAATCTACCTCGCCAACTTTGTCCTTATGGAGTACGGAACAGGGGTGGTTATGGCCGTCCCAGCCCATGACCAAAGGGACTTTGAGTTTGCTCGTAAATACGCCCTCCCAATTCGGCTCGTAATCCAACCGAAAGACGAACAACTCAATTCAGATGAGATGGCTGAAGCCTATGTGGAAGAAGGGGTTATGGTTTCCAGTGGCCCCTTCACTGGTCTTCCCAGTGAAGTAGGAAGGGAAAAGATTGCTGCTTTTCTTGAGGAGAAGGAGTGGGGAAAGCAGGATGTCCGCTATCGTTTGAGAGATTGGGGGATCTCACGTCAGCGTTATTGGGGAGCTCCGATCCCGATTCTTTACTGTAAACCCTGTGGGATGGTTCCGGTTCCAGAAGCGGAGCTTCCCGTGGTTCTACCGAAAGATGTGGAATTTTCCGGACAGGGAGGCTCCCCCTTGGCCAAACTTCCGGAATTTTTTAATGCGACCTGCCCCAAGTGCGGAGGCCAGGCCAGGAGGGAGACCGATACAATGGATACCTTTGTGGAATCCTCCTGGTATTTTGCCCGTTACGCCTGCCCGGACGAGGTGCGCGCGCCTCTGGATAGAGTTCGGGTGACCTATTGGATGCCTGTAGACCAATATGTTGGCGGAATCGAGCATGCAGTTCTTCATCTCCTCTACGCCCGCTTTTTCACCAAGGTCTTGAGAGACCTGGGATGGATCAAGTTGGGTGAGCCTTTTACAAATCTTCTGACCCAGGGGATGGTGATCAAAGACGGTGCAAAGATGTCGAAATCAAAAGGAAATGTGGTGGACCCAGATTTTCTGATTGAGCGCTACGGCGCGGACACAGCCCGCCTCTTTGCCCTTTTTGCAGCTCCTCCGGAGAAAGATTTGGACTGGAGCGATCAGGGGGTTGAAGGGGCCCATCGCTTTCTTGGCCGTTTGTGGCGTTTTGTTTTCCAAAATCAAGGCGTCCTTTTTCGTGCGACTTCGGATCTTCAGCCAGAAAGCCTTTCGCCGCACCTTAGAGAGCTACGCCGACTGATCCATCGGACCATCAAGAAAGTTACCGACGATATCGAGGGTAGGTTCCACTTCAACACAGCGATTGCTGCCGTGATGGAGTTCTTCAATGCCCTGAGCCTTGCTGCCAAAGACGAGTCTCAACTGGAGCAGGGGGCGGGCCTGATCAAAGGCGGTCTGGAGACCATAATCGTTCTCCTCTACCCGTTTGTGCCTCACATGGCCAGCGAGTTGTGGGAGAACTTGGGTCATCAGAAGAGTTTGGAAGAGGTTCGCTGGCCTGTTTATTCCCAAGAGGCGTTGGAGGAAGAGCAACTGCTAATCGTCGTTCAGGTTGACGGAAGGGTGCGGGGAAGGATTACGGTACCTGCAGATGCCAGCAGCGAATTTATTGAAGCAGAGGCCTTGGCCGACCCTAAGGTCAGGGGGTTTCTTCACGGCAAGGAGGTTCAGCGGGTCATCCAAGTCCCGCACCGGTTGGTGAATATCGTGTTGGAGGGATGAAAATGAAGGCAGAAGGCGCAAGGCAGGTGAGTTTCGAGTCTCGAGTCCCGAGTTTCGAGTTAAAAACCCGAAACCCGAAACCCGAAACCCGAAACCAAAAGGCAGAGGTCACGATCCCGATGATGTTGGGTATCTTGTTGGCCCTGTCAACTGTTGGCTGTGGATATCATTTTTCGGGAAGGGGAGAGGGATTCCCCAAAGACATCCGTACCGTTTTTGTCGAGCCCTTTGTCAATAGGAGTCGAGATGTTGGGATTGAGAGGGAGATTGCCTCGGCCCTAAAGAGCGAATTTCACCGACAGGGGCATCTCCGGGTTGTCGATCGACTGGACCAGGCGGATGCTATACTGAGCGGGGTGGTTCGCTCCTTCGAAAGTCGAGTTGTAGCGGTTAATCGGAGGGATGAAGTCCTTCAATTCGAGATGGCGCTTGTTGTTGACATGAGTCTTAGGCGGCGGACCCCGGACGAGCTTCTGTGGCGTACCCAAGGGACCAAGCTGACAGAGCTGCTTAGCGGGTCCAGAGCAGCCGTGGTTACCACCTCTTCTGATTTTAAAACAGGGACATTAAATCAGGCGGACGTGCGTCAATTTACCGATATCCAGCTTACAGAGACCCTCAGTCACAAAGCTAAAGGCCAGATAGTCGAGAGATTTGCTCGCGAACTGCATCAGAGGCTCATAGAGATGTTTTAGACCGAAGGCAGCAGGCAGGAGGCATTAGGTAGCCCCTGTTACCTTATGCTTGTTGCCTAATGGCTGAAACTGCTCGCGCCAGACGAGACAACCAGCGGGAGGCGGTGTTGGACTTGAGGACCCCCTTGCTAACCGCTTTTCTGAGGGCCCTGTTAACCTCGCCCAGTTGGGCAGAGACACTGTCTCGATCCTTAACCTCGATCGCTCGTTTGGCCTTCTTGATTAGGGTCCTTATTTTGGATTTGATCTCTTGATTTCTCGCCTTTCTCTTTAAGCTCTGCCGATGTCTTTTGATCACCGATGGATGGATAGCCAAGGATTACCTCCTGTCAGAGACAGAGATTTTGAAACAGAGATTCATATAGATTTCCTTTTCTATCTCTGTCTAATTTTTATTTTTTGTTTATCATTTGCCCCTTAAGGAGTCAACGCAATGGAAGAGGTTGGGAGGCTTACAAGGGCGGCTGGTGTGGTTGGCTTTTTCACCCTCCTCAGCCGGATCACGGGGCTTTTGCGTGACGTGGTGATGGGTTACCTCTTTGGGGCCAAAGGGTCGGCCGATGCCTTTTTTGTCGCCTTTCGGATCCCGAACTTGCTGCGCCGCCTAACAGCGGAGGGTGCGCTCACAGCGGGTTTTATCCCTGTCTTTACCGATTGTCTAATAAACCAGGGAAAAGATGAGGCGGCAAGGGTCGCTCGGATTATCTTTACCTTTGCCGCGCTTTTTCTCACGGCCTTGACGCTTTTAGGTGTTTTTTTTGCTGTCCCCCTGACTCGTCTCTTTGCTCCGGGTTTTTGGGCTGATCAGGGGAAATTTACCCTCACTGTTTTTCTTACCCGGTTAATGTTCCCTTATATCTTTTTTGTGAGTCTGGTTGCTCTTGCCATGGGCGTGTTGAACTCTTTGCGCCATTTCATGGCGCCTGCCTTGTCACCGGTTCTCCTCAACCTCTCCATCATTGCTTGCGCGCTTCTCTTCTCGTCCTTATTGGATCAGCCGGTAATCAGTTTGGGTTATGGGGTCCTGTTGGGTGGCGTGGCTCAACTCCTTCTTCAGCTTCCCTATTTGTCCCGTCATGGGTTCTCTTATGCTCCAGACTTTCACTTCAGGGATCCCGCGCTGAAGGGGCTTCTCGTTCTCATGGGACCGGCCATGATTGGCGCTGCCGTTTATCAGATCAACGTGTTGGTAAGCACCATGCTGGCCACCATGCTTCCGAGCGGAAGCGTCTCTTACCTTTATTACGCTGATAGATTGCTGGAGTTTCCCGTAGGTGTGTTCGCCATAGCCTTAGGGACCGCGGCGCTCCCGAGTTTCTCTAGCTTGGTGGCTAAAAAGGAGTTTGCCGAGCTGCGAGCGGGGCTCTCTTACGCTCTGCGACTTGTGAATTTCATCTCACTTCCCGCGACCTTGGGGCTGATGGTTATGTCCGTTCCCATATTTTCCCTCTTTTTCCAAAGGGGCGCTTTTGATGCCGATACCACTCTCAAGAGCGCTCGGGCCTTGATCTATTTCTCATTAGGGCTGTGGGGAATATCCGGGACTAAACTCGTGGTGCCGATATTCTATGCGATGAAGGATACCAAGACGCCCGTGTGGGTGGCCTTCTGGTCTTTTATCCTTAACCTCCTTTTGAGCCTAATACTGATGGGAAAAGTCTCCGCCGAGCCGAACACCGATATCCCCAGTAGAACTATCGTTGCCCTTTCTGAGCGCCTGGGCCTCTTCTCTCTATCTCATGCGGGGTTGGCCTTGGCCACCTCGATCTCTTCTACTTTCAACTTTCTGGTTTTGCTTCTGATTATTCATCGCCGTTTGGGCCGATTTCCTCTGGGCGAATTTTTTCTCTCATTTCTTCGTAACCTTTTTAATGCCTTGCTCATGGCCTTGCCTCTCATCTTTATCGTTTGGAGCGTTGACTGGGTTGGGTCAGAAAAAAGTTTATTAACCCACGGCGCCATTTTCCTATTGATCTTAATCCTGGGGATTTCACTCTATCTTGCCTTGAGCTTTCTTTTGCGTAGTTCGGAGTGGCAGGCCGCGCGTGATTTCGGTGGAAAGATTTTTAAGGATATGTTTGTAAGTTCTTAATCTCTTGCTGTTTTGACTGCTGATAATTTATGCAACTCGTTGGGCTAAGCTATTTTTAGGCTTCCGATTCGCCCCCTCTCTGACTTATCAACAACTTATAAACAGTTTCTGTGAGTTTCTGCTTTCTGCTCCACTAGAATTTATTTTTTCCAGAGAGGCTTCGGCTGATTTTTTTCTCCTGGCCTTTTTTTCTATGGCATGTTGGCATATGTTTGGCATATGTTTGGTTGATAGTTTGGAGTGCTTAGATATTTTTTGATTGTTTTGATAGAATTATAAACGCTTATTTTAAAAAATAATGGCAAAGTTGAGAATGCGCAAACTGTTTTCTCTTGAGTTGCTCCTCTGGGCCGTCATCGTGCCTTTTTTGTTGGTTTTTATGGCGGCTGGTGGATTGTATTTTTACTACGGACACGATCTTCCCTATCGTCTAGATCTAACCTCAACCTATCGCCCGCCAGTGGTCAGCATGGTCTATGATGCGCAGGGTCAGCCCATCGGAGAATTCTATCACCAAAGGAGAGTGGTTGTCCCGCTGGATCGGATTCCCTCTCATGTCATCCAGGCGTTTCTCGCTGCGGAGGATGCCCGGTTTTTTAAGCACAAGGGGGTGGACGTATTTGCTATCTTCAGGGCCTTTCTTTCCAACTTGAGAAAGAAGAAGATCCGCGAAGGGGGAAGCACGATAACCCAGCAGCTCGTGCGGGGCTTCTTTCTCACCCCGGAGCGAACTTTCAAGCGCAAGATCCGCGAGGCCATCCTGGCCTATAGGGTAGAATGGAATCATACGAAGGAAGAGATCCTGTATCTCTATCTGAATCAGGTTTATTTCGGCCACGGCAATTACGGGATAGAGACCGCGAGCAGGGATTACTTTAGCAAGGGGGTGGAAAAACTCAGTTTGGCTGAGGCCGCATTGCTTGCCGGTCTTCCTCGGTCTCCCAGCCGAAGCTCACCTTACCGAGACTTTTTCTCCGCGATGGAAAGGCAGCGTTACGTTCTTCGCAGAATGTACAAAGAGCGTTTTATCAATGAGGCAACTTACCGAGAGAGTCTCCAGACTCCGATCCGTTTGACTCCAGCCCCCATGCTTAATTCACAAATTGCTCCCTACTTTGTGGAGCATGTGCGCCAGGTCATAGGGGATCGATACGGTTTTGGTCCTCTCCTTCAAGGTGGCCTACGCATCTACACTTCCCTTGATGCCTCTATGCAGATGGCCGCGCAAAAGGCTGTCCGAGAGGGGTTGGACGAGATAAGATTAAGGGTAAAGAGAAAAGCGGGCTCCATGAAACCAGGCAGGGGTGAGGTCGAAGGAGCGCTTGTCGCAATGGATCCTCATACAGGTCTGGTACGGGCCCTTGTGGGGGGATATGATTTTTCCGTAAGCCAGTATAATCGTGCCTTGCAGGCGAGGCGCCAGCCCGGAAGCGCGTTTAAACCTATTATCTATTCGGCTGCTTTGGAGAGCGGATTTTCGCAGGTGTCGGTCGTTCAGGATGGGCCGCTCAGTTTTCGCATGGCGTCAGGCAAATATTGGCAGCCCCAGAATTACGAGAACCGTTTCTTCGGACCGGTTACCCTGCGCAGCGCTTTGGCGCATTCCTTGAACAGCGTGGCCGTTCGGCTAGCGGACCGTATAGGAGTGGAAAAGGTTATTCGGCAGGCGCGCAAGTTGGGGATAGAATCTCCCATGGAAAAAAATCTTTCCATCTCCTTAGGTGCCTCCTCAGTTTCGGTCCTCGAACTGGTTCGGTCCTATGCCGTGTTCGCCAACGGAGGCCGTCTGGTTGAACCGCAGTTCATCACCAAGGTTACTGATCGGCATGGAAACATATTGGAGGAGAACATACCAGGCTCAAAGCAGGTTCTATCCCCAGAGGTCTCTTACGTCATGACAGACATGTTGAAAAATGTCGTCCAGAGCGGGACGGGGAGGGCAGCAGCCAAGTTGGGCCGCAATGTCGCCGGTAAGACAGGGACTACCAGCGAATTTCGCGATGGCTGGTTCGTCGGCTATACTCCAGACCTTATCACAGGTGTATGGGTAGGCAATGACGACTATCGCTCCTTGGGAGACAAGGAGGCTGGGGCGAGGACCGCTTTGCCCATATGGCTGACCTTCATGATGCAGGCGGGTCAGGGAGGTGCATCTGAGGATTTTCCCGTCCCGGAAGGAATCAGTTGGTTGGTGGTTAAACCTAAGGAAGACGGGGACTCATCACCTCTCTTCGAGAGTTCGTCGTTGACTAAGATTGCTGTTGTCGCTGGATCGGGCGCAGCTTCAATGACGCCCAGAAAGACGAAACCGGCGGAATCAGATCAGAACTTTGGACAGATGGGCCTAAGTGACGAGGCCCCGACCGACTCGACAACAGAACCGGAACCTTGACTTTTCCCATTTCATTTCCTTTGCACGAGCAACAAATATTTTGGGTAATTCCAAGACCCCTCCTCAGATGTAAGGACTGGCCCTCAGGTTGGAAGCTAATTAGTTTCGGCTTGTTTGCCCTTAGGTGCTTAACCTAAGCGTTTTGTAGCCACTTTGTTCCCTTCTTCGGGCAGCTCCCTCTTTGGGGGGACAGAAATAAGTATGGTCCCCCACTTGATTTTGGATGCGAACCCCCTTGCAAGTAAGTTTTAGTTGTGTAATAAAAGCTCCTTAGTTTAAAAGTTCTTTCTGAGATGGTGAAAGGAGGTGAATAAGGATGGGAAAGAAAATTGTCTTGTGGTCGGGTGTGGCTCTCTTTACTTGGACTCTGGCTGTTGCCGGTTGCGGTAAGAAAGAGGAGAAGGCTCCTCCTCCCCCTGCTCCAGCGCCAGCGGCACCAGCAGCTCCGGCGGGTGGGGCACCTGGTGAACCGGGTGCAGTAGCCCCTGCCCCTGCAGGAGGTGAAGCGATGCCTGCGGCTCCAGGAGCTCCGGCTGAGACCAAGCCAGGTGAGATGAAAAAAGAGGAGGGCATGAAAAAGAAGTAAGGCCTTAACTGCCTTATTCTGGTTTCAGTAACCCGAAAAGGGGAAGGGTTTTTATCCTTCCCCTTTTTTTGCAATTCTCAACCTGTTGAAAAGGGTCCATCTGCGGCTTCGCAGTTAGGAGTTTCTAGTTTCGAGTGAACGTGAAACTCGACACTCAAAACTCGAGACTCTTCATCTGGCATCTTTAACCAGGCTGAAAGAATAGCCTTTCACCACCCTTATTAATCCGCCAGCAGCGAGGATATGGCTCGGGATTCTTACATGACCTTTACGGAGCACCTGGAGGAGCTCCGATGGTGTCTGATAAAATCCTTGGGAGCCATCGTGCTGGCTTTTGCCTTGAGTTATTTTTTTTCGGACCGGATCTTTGCTTTTGTGGTTGCGCCATTGAAACGAATACTTCAACCCGGACAGAGCCTTATCGGCACGGGGGTAGCAGAGGCCTTTTTTATCGAGATCAAAGTTGCCCTGGTTGCAGGAGTGTTTCTTGCCGGCCCGTTCATCTTTTACCAGATCTGGCGCTTCCTTGCCCCGGGTCTTCAGGAAGGCGAGAAGAGACTCGTTATTCCCTTCGTCCTCTGTAGCTCTCTTTTTTTTATCGGCGGTGCTTATTTTTGCTATCTAGTTGTCTTGCCTTTTGCCTTTCTCTACTTCATTGATCAGTACCGTTCTCTGGGGGTTTCTCCAGAGATCCGCATAGGCGAGTATTTCACTTTTTTTGTCCGGATGGTTCTGGCCTTTGGAACTGCCTTTGAGTTGCCAGTTTTCACCTTTTTTTTGGTTCGATTAGGAATATGGAACCATCGGTTCCTATGGCGCCAGTTTCGCTATGCGATTCTTGTGATTTTTATCCTCGCGGCTATTTTGACGCCGGGTCCAGACGTGATCTCCCAGATCCTTTTAGCGGTCCCCTTGACCCTGCTTTACGTATTGAGCATTGGGGTAGCCTACGTATGGCGCAGGAGAGATTGAACTCTTACACGCCAGAGAAAGGAAACATGGTGTGCGATGATCATTTTTGTCATTGTGATTAGCTTTTGCTCGCTGTTATTTGCTGGATACCTGGCGCGGTACGTCTTACGAAACGATAGTGGAACTCAGGCAATGCAGGAGATCTCCAATGCCATTAAAGAGGGGGCTGAGGCATTTCTGGCCAGGCAGAACAAGACCATCATTATCCTATCCGGCCTTTTGGCCATGTTGATTTTTATCCTCTATGGCTTTGTGCGCCCCCCTAATCCGGCTGATCCGGTGCCCCCTTTAGAACTCGCCTTTTGGACCACACTATCTTTTGTGGCGGGCGCTTTGTGTTCTGTTATCGCTGGCTATATCGGTATGTGGGTCTCCATCCGCGCAAACATCCGCACCGCTGCGGCGGTTCGATCGAGTCTGAATCAAGGCTTGCGCATCGCGCTGCGCGGAGGTGCCGTTTCAGGACTCTTTGTGGTAGCGATGAGTCTTTTGGGTGTGGGGGGGCTTTATGCGCTGCTTGAAGCGATAGGGCAAGACCCAAAGAAGATTCCCTTCACCATTGTCGGGTATGCCTTCGGGGCATCATTTGTCGCTCTCTTCGCCCAGCTCGGAGGAGGAATCTTCACCAAGGCGGCGGATGTGGGGGCGGATCTGGTGGGTAAGGTGGAGGCAGGGATCCCCGAGGATGATCCGCGCAACCCTGCAGTGATCGCAGATCTCGTGGGGGATAATGTAGGAGACTGTGCAGGTCGCGGGGCAGATTTGTTTGAGTCCACAGCAGCGGAGAATATCGGGGCCATGATCCTCGGGGTCGGGCTTTTCCCCTATTTTGGGCTTCAGGGAATCCTTTTTCCCTTAGTGGCCCGGGCCTTTGGACTCATCGCTTCGATTATCGGTATTGTCATTGTCAAAACTGATGAGAGAGAAGATCCGATGGTCGCCCTCAACCGGGGCTACTATGTGACCAGCATCTTGGCTATCCTGGGATTTTTCGTTGCTACCCGATGGCTTCTCGGGGTCGATGCCGCAGTCCATCCCGAGGCCACTTCGGCATGGTTCTACTTTTTTCTCTGCGGCGTTATCGGGATCGCCACCAGCCAGGCATTTGTCTATATCACCCAGTATTATACCGAATATAAGTATCGTCCTGTGAAGTCGATAGCTGAGGCCTCTCAAACCGGTCCGGCCACGAACATTATCGCCGGGATCTCCGTAGGGATGGAATGTACAGCCCTTCCGGTGTTAGTTATCTCCGCGGCGATTATCGGGTCCTATTACCTGGGCAATATGAGCGGTGTGCCCAATGCCGGTCTCTTTGGCACCGCGGTCGCCACTATGGGTATGTTAGGGACAGCAGCCTATATTCTTGCCATGGACACCTTCGGTCCGATCACCGACAACGCTGGGGGAATCGTTGAGATGAGCGGACAGCCTGAGGAAGTGCGCCGAAAGACCGACCGCCTCGATGCCGTGGGGAACACCACTAAGGCCCTGACCAAGGGCTATGCGATTGGCTCTGCGGCCTTGGCGGCCTTCCTCCTCTTTTCCGCGTACTTAGATGAGGTAGCGCATTATGGGCGCCCATTAGAAACCGTCAATATTGCCAAGCCTGAGGTTTTTGTTGGGGGACTTCTGGGGGCGATGCTGGTCTTTCTCTTCTCGGCACTGGCGATTCGTGCTGTGGGAAAGGCGGCCTTTTACGTTATCAACGAGGTGCGGGACCAGTTCCGGGAAAATCCTGGTATTCTCCAAGGCACGGTCAGGCCCAACTACGGCCGCTGTGTGGACATCGTAACGGTTGGGGCATTGAAAGAGATGATCCTTCCGGGCCTCATCGCTGTGGGCATGCCTGTCGCTGTCGGCATCATCTTTCGCCTCTTTGGTGTAGGCGCAGAGGCAGTGGCGGCCTTTTTGATGATCGGGACCATTGCTGGGATACTGGTCGCAACCTTTTTCAACAATAGTGGGGGCGCCTGGGACAACGCGAAAAAGTACATCGAGACTGGACAATACGGTGGGAAGGGATCTGATACACACAAGGCAGCAGTTGTCGGAGACACTGTTGGTGATCCTTTCAAAGACACCGCTGGTCCGAGCCTTCACGTGCTAATCAAACTCCTCAGCACCATAACCCTGGTTCTGGCGCCGTTGTTTGTTTAGATTCCACCTTCGTAAAAGTTTGATCCATAAAAGAGAAATCTTATCGGTAGGTGACTTGACACCCCAATGTCTTGCTTATAATCGCAGTTAAAAGCGCTAAGCAAAACTCAACCCACCATATTTTAAAGGTGGTGCTAAAGGCATTCCTCAGATCGCTGCGTCTCTCCATGTTGGCACATTTTTAGCTTATCACTTCAATCTTGATGGACGGTGGACGCATGGAGAAATGTCATGTGCCTGGCTGCTATAAACCCAGCGTGAAGCGCTGTGGGTGGCCCATTGGGGATGGTAGTATCTGCGGCAAGAAGCTCTGTTACGGCCATTCGAAACGCGGCGTTAAAAAGAACCTGGACTACTGTCCCAAGCATTGGCGAGAGAAGAGTCAATACGTCCGCAAAGAGTTGCGATGAAGTCTCAGAATGTATAACACATTGAAATCTTTATCTTTCCTCCGGTTTCTGACCATTACTGCCATGTTCTAGCCCTCCACGATGGCGGCTTGGAGACCTTCCGAATCTTCCAGGGTGATGAAGGGCGAGTCTGACCAAATATAGATCCTATCACTCGTAGGTTACGGAGTACCAAGCGAGATGAATCTCGCCTAGCACGGGTTCCCTTTTCGTCCTGGAAGCTCGTCAAATTTGAGCGCCGAAGAGACCGGTCTAAAGGTCAAATCGTCGAGTTTTGGCCAGATTGTGGACATAATTGATCGCGATCAGGCAGCACCGGTCAGGTTCTTCAATACACCTCCAAGGCGGGCCGAGAGGGAGGAGATCGACGGCCAGGGGAACTGAAAGAAGATGTTTCATTCAGGTTAGCTCTTAGCTGGGCAGACCATAAAGGCGAGCCGGATTCTTCTCGAGAATATTCGCCTTTGCTGTGGGGCTGATGTCTTTTCTCTCTTGCAGTAGGCGGGCGGCAAAACGCTCACGATCCCCATGCGGCATGTCGGAGCCCAACACAATCTGGCCCTCGCCTACTAGCTCCATGACCTGAGGTAAAAGGGAGTCCTCAACCTCTGTGCTGAAGTAAAAATTCCCCCGCCTAACATACTCAGTTGGTGGTAAGGCTTCTTGAGGGGCTGTTTGGGGAATGAACTTAGCCAAGCTTTTTCCCTGATTTTCAAAGCGGTGATTCAGGCGATCGATAATGAAGGGAACCCACAGGCATCCCGCTTCCAGAAAAACTACCCTGAGATTTTCGAAGCGGTCCAACACACCCCCGCTGATTAGAGCGGTGAACCCCATCAGCAGGGGGATATGGAAAGCAATGACTCCAGAGGGATAGATATGGCTATACAAATTGTTTAACGAGGGACAAGCCCATCCCACATGCACTCCCAGGGCGAGCCCCTCCTCGGCCATAGCTTCGTAAAAGGGAAAGAGGCTCGGGTGATCCAGCGTATGATCCCCAGCGGTCCCAAGGACCATCACAGCCACCGCACCAAGCCGCTTTGCCTCGTGCACCTCACGTACGGCTCCCGGAATGTCGTCCAGATTAACCACTGCTGCCCATTTAAGACGCTCATTTCCCGATAATCGGTCACCCAACCACCGGTTGTATGAGGAGCAAAGCGCGGTTGCGAGGGAGGAATTGGAAGTCAAAGGATAAGCGAGAAACAGGGTTGTGTAAACAACCTGGACGGTAATCCCTTCTTCGTCCATAGCCTGAAGGCGAGCATTGATGTCCACTAGCTCCATGCTCTCCAGACTGTCGGGCTTCCCGATGGAATGCATTGCTGGCTTTCCGTCAATCCTTACCGGGGTACCTAAATTATGGCAGCCTGGACCCACACGTCGAGGAAACAGCTGCTCGTCAATTATCCAGTAGGCCATTCCTTCCACTCCCACGACCCGCGGACGTTGCGAACGAAAGGCTGGATCCAAATATCGGTCACTAAAGGTTTCCGGACTCTCTTCCACATGACCATCGGCATCGATATAATCCATGATGATTACCTCCGCCTTAAGAATTCAATAACGCTTATAACAAGGCTAGTTCAACCAAGTCAATCCTACGATTCGATCGGCCGGGTGCTTCAAAAAATGGAGCGCAGGCCATTTTAAGCGCTATAAGAAGCTTCGGCAGGTCGTTAGCATAAGCATCGGCGATTTTCCCACTATGAAATCAGAGCCTCAACTGTGATTCTCGGCATCTAGCCTGCCCCTCTGCCCTTACTCGGCACGGGATATCGCTTTTTGTCACTTCCAGGACGATCCGGGGCGCAAAAACCTAGGGTTCACGTTATTGGCATGAGACTTGCTCATCCATTCCGCATAAGACTTGCGAAGCATCGAATTGGAATAAATCATGAAAAAAAATGTTCTCTTAGTGGAAGACGCGCTGGATATGATTTTTCTTATCCACAGTGAACTTCAGTTCCTCGGCTACAACTGCATCGTTGCCGAGGATGGCAAGAAAGCAGTGGATATGGCCGTTTCCTATTTACCGGACCTAATCCTTATGGATATCGTTCTGCCGAAGATGGACGGACTTAAGGCCGTCTCTTTGATCCGTAAGAATCCAAAGACCCAATCGATCCCGGTCTTAGCGATAACCGCAATCGCTTTACCCGGAGACAAGGAAAAATGTCTCCGGGCCGGGTGCGATGATTATATTGCTAAGCCTTTTACCTACCTGGAATTGAGCGCTGCTATCAAGAAGCTCTTGAATGAATCGTAAACCCGGCCACACATCCTTGGCTATGGATTAGCGATATGTTAACCTTCAGCAACCAGGGCGAAGAAGGCCTTTAGCTTTTTACCTTCCGCCTTGCTTGTCTATGCCCGGGTGGTGGAATTTGGTAGACACACGGGACTTAAAATCCCGAGGATCCGCAAGGGTCCGTGCCGGTTCAATTCCGGCTCCGGGCACCAAAAGCCATGATTCAGCATCCATTCTGCCAACTCCTTAATTCCAATGAACAAGCTTTCTGGCGCTGAAGCTTTCGTTCGCATGCTTCAGCTTCACGGGGTCAAATATCTCTTCGGGCTCTGCGGCGACACGAGTCTGCCCCTTTATGACGCCCTGTACCGGCTCGATCATGGCATGACGCACATCTTGACCCGTGACGAACGATCGGCCGCTTACATGGCGGACGCCTATGCCCGCGTGAGCGGTAAAGTTGGGGTCTGCGAGGGGCCAAGCGGCGGCGGCGCCACCTACATTCTGCCTGGCCTCGTCGAGGCCAATGAGTCGTCGATCGCGGTCCTGTGTATTACTACGGATGTTTCGGTTACATCGCGGGGCCGCTACACCCTCACGGAGCTCGACCAAGAGACGTTGTTCCGTCCCCTGACCAAGTGGAATCGGGTCATCGACAAGGCCGAAGACATTCCCAAGCTCATGCGAGAGGCCTTTACCCATATGACCACTGATAGACCGGGTTCGGTTCATATCGGTCTGCCCATAGACGTGCAAAAGGACTGGGTCCATGAGGACGAAGTCTGGGCTGAGCCGGCGATGGGGACGTATCCTTCGAGGCGCACCGCGCCTAACCTTGCGGCCGTCACTTCGGCAGCGGATGCCATCCTATCGGCGAAGAGTCCTATGTTTATCTGCGGAGGCGGAGTGGTCATCTCCGACGCAGAAGAGGAGCTGCGGGCTATTGCCGAGTCTCTTCGGGCCCCAGTGGCGACCACCATCAGTGGCAAAGGAAGCATAGCTGATAACCACCCGCTGGCGGTCGGGGTGGTCGGCAGCAACGGCGGGACGTCGGCGACACGGGGCATCGTTGAGCGCGCCGACATGGTGATCTTTGTTGGTTGCCGGGCCGGCTCCGTGACCACTGAGCGCTGGCGTTATCCGGCCCCGAACAAGACACGAATCGTCCATATCGACGCGGACCCTACGGTCATCGGAGTGAACTACCCAACGGAGGTAGGCTTAGTGGGTGACGCACGCCTGTGCCTTGGGGCGCTGCACGAGGAGATGGCCCGGCGCCGCCCCCACTTGTCGAGGCCTACTCTGGCCGCCGCCCATGTTGCCAAGGCCAAAGAAGAGAAGTTCCTCGCTTTCCAAGCCTTGGCGCAATCAAACGAAAAGCCGATCCGGCCTGAGCGCATTATTGCCGAACTACAAGTCGTGCTCCCGCGGGATGCGGTGATCATTGCCGACCCAGGGACCCCGTGCCCGTATCTCTCCGCCTATTACGAGTTTTTCGAAACCGGACGCCACTTCATTTCCAACCGCGCCCACGGCGCCCTTGGCTATTCGCTGCCGGCAGCAGTGGGGGCTTTCTATGGCCGACCGGGCGCCAAGTGCGTTGCAGTTATGGGGGACGGCAGTTTCGGTTTTGCCTGCGGGGAGATGGAGACGATTGTCCGGCTGAAAATTCCGGTGACCTTGATCGTGATTTCCAATAGTGGCTTCGGCTGGATCAAGGCGGGACAGAAACATGGCTTCAGCCAAAACTACTACTCAGTCGATTTCAGTCGGACTGACCATTCCAAAGTCGCAGAGGCCTTTGGACTAAAGTCGTGGAGCGTTTCGGATCCGGCCGATCTAAGGCGATCGCTCCGTGAGGCCGTGGGGTATGGCGGACCGACGCTCGTGGACATTATCACCCAGCCCCTGGAGGAAGCTTGTGCGCCAGTCAGCGAGTGGATTGCATAAGTGACACTGGCTGGAAGCGCAACCTAGAAATATTAAGAGAAGGTGCCGTGACGCCCTTTAGGGAAAAATTAGAGAAGGGGGCATTGGACGAGTTAAGTTTCTATTTCGCCCCGCAAGTCGTGCTATTAACAGCTCTAGAGCTAGGCATTTTCTCCGCCATCGCAGGAGGAGCTAAAAGCGTAAGTAGCATAGCGTCAGCTACGGATTGTTCCACAAGAGGAATGAGGATGGTGATGAACTGCCTCACCGCTATGGGATTACTCGATAAAGAGAACGAGATCTATGATTTAAATCATCTTTCTCGAAAGTATCTTCTTCCCTCTAACGAAGAGTATATCGGTCACCTGTTTATGTATTCTGGCCAGTTGGTGAAGCTCTGGCTCACCTTGCCGGAAGCCGTAAGGACAGGGAGGCCTACCCTATCCCTCTTTACAGAAGAAGAAAGGGAGGGATTGAACGTCGCCATAGCAGACGCCCTATTCCAGGTCCATAGGGGCTATGCGTGGAGGCTTGTCGATGTTTTGGAGAATCATTCCTCGATCTTGGCAGAACACAGTGCGATCAGTAAAATATTAGACGTGGCAGCAGGTTCAGCAGTTTGGTCTCTACCTTTTGCACTGAAATATAAGGACGCCAAAGTAACGGCGACAGATTTCGTTCCCGTATTAGAGGCGGCGAGGAAATATGCGCGACAATTCGGGGTCGAAAATCAGTACAGATTCATCGGGGCAGATATCAGGGAAACGGAGTTCGGGAGAGATGAATATGATCTGGCATTGTTAGGCCATATCTGTCATTCCGAAGGAGCACACTGGAGTCAGAGGTTAATTGGCAAGTGCTTCCATGCATTGAGGAAAAATGGCAGGCTCCTAATCATGGACTACATTCCTGATGAAGAGAGAAAATCGGACATATTGCCTTTATTGTTGGCCATCAATGCTCTGTTGGGAACAGAGGAGGGCGAGACTTTTACCTTTTCCCAATACAAGCTTTGGTTGTTGAATGCAGGTTTCCAAAAAGTCCAAACCATACCAATTAACGGTCACTCCCCGGTTATTGTTGGTCTAAAAGGCTGATTTTGATTATCCACGTCCGAAACCTTTAATTCGGGGCGCTGATGTGGCATTAAAGAAGTATGAGCAAGGAAAGCATAATGAAACGTGAAAGGGTGACTTTGGCCTCGCTTGAGCATGAGCTCCTTCAGTGGCTTGAGCGTGGTCGTGGCTCTGCCAACGAGGAGCTTGTTGCGGAGATGATGCAGACTTTCCTCAAGTTAGCTGGAGATGGAGCCAGTCGGGGAGATTTGAAAATTCTCAATAGGACCCTGAAAGAACTGCGCTATGCCTTTAAGGTCTTTGCCCCATACCGCTCGGTTCGCAAAATCAGCATCTTTGGTTCCACCAGGGTTCAAGAGGAAGACCCCTATTATCGCATGGCAGTTCACCTTGGGCGCCGACTTGCCGATGAGGGTTTCATGGTGATCACGGGTGCGGGCGACGGCATCATGCAAGCGGGCCATGAGGGGGCAGGGAGAGAGCGAAGCTTTGGTGTTAACATTCGCCTTCCCTTTGAACAGAAGCCGAATCAGTTTATCCGCGACGATCCTAAGCTCATGACATTTCATTTTTTCTTTACCCGCAAGTTGATCTTTGTTAAAGAGGCGGATGCCGTTGTCTTCTTTCCTGGGGGATTCGGAACTCATGATGAGGCCATCGAGGCTCTCACTTTGGCACAAACCGGCAAGAGCCAGATTGTTCCAATCCTCATGCTGGATCTTCCAAATCGGGGTTATTGGAGAGAATGGGAAGACTTTGTTCGGAGACGCATGTTAAATGCAGGGTTTATTGCAGAGCAGGATCTGAGCCTTTTCAAGATCGTTGAAGATAGCGAGGCGGTGATCCAAGAAATTAAAGAGTTCTATTCCAACTACCACTCTTACCGCTTTGTAAAACAGGATTTGGTGATCCGTCTCCTTCATCCTCCTGGGGCAGCCCTGGTAAGAAGACTGAACCGGGACTTCCGAGATATATTAACCGAGGGTGAAGTGAGGGAGACCGCCCCCCTTCTTGAAGAGGCCGACGACCCTGAAACCCTCTCGCTCCATCGCCTCCTAGTCCCCTTTAACCGTAAAGACTTTGGTCGACTAAGACAGATGATCGATATGATTAACTCTCAGCCTTAGACGAAAGGAGTTAGCTGTGGCCTTCCAACGTATTGGTATTCTAAGCATCGGCGAGATGGGCTACCATTGGGCACGCCTGTTAGCCAATCATGGGATCGAGGTGCTTACCTGTTTAAAGGATCGGAGTGAGGTGACCTGCAAGCGTGCGGAAAATGCTGGCATCCGATCCGTTCCCTCTCTGGAGCGCCTTGTGTCAGAGTCCGACCTCATTGTGTCTGTCGTCGTTCCTTTTGCGGCGGGACGTGTGGCTTCTAAGGTTGCGAAGGCTCTTATCAAGGTAGGGAAGAAAGATTTTTTCTATCTCGATGCCAATGCCATTTCTCCTATGACAGTTAGGGGTATCGAAGAGAATCTGTCTAGGAGCCAGGCGAATTTTATCGATGGTTGTATTATTGGTTCTGCGACAAAGCTTAATAAGGGCACAGTCATCTATGTCTCCGGTCCCGGGGCGGAACAAATGCTGGCGCTTGAGCAGTTTGGCTTTTCCGTTAGGGTTCTTG
Source organism: Deltaproteobacteria bacterium (assembly GCA_023250515.1). Classification (GTDB taxonomy): domain Bacteria; phylum Desulfobacterota; class Binatia; order UBA9968; family UBA9968; genus JAHFAO01. The sequence goes on from JAHFAO010000006.1 coordinate 38,345, forward strand.
GACCTGATATAGGTCAGGCCTCTGCCTTCAAGATCGTCTATGCGGGTTTGACCAAGGGGTTACAGGGACTGTTTGTCGAGCTCTTGATCGGAGCGAGAAAGTTTGGTTTGTTAGGTGAAATTTTGAAACAATACGATGAGAGTTTTCCAGGGCTACCAGGAAAAGTCGGTCAAAGCATTGCCGCTTTGCCGGTTCATGCCGGGAGAAGAGCGGAGGAGATGGTCGAGCTTAGTCAGACCTTCCGCCACTACGGGTTAAAAGCGGTGATGGCCCCGGCCACTCGGAAGGTCCTGAAGAGCATCGCCTCCCTGAATGTGGGGAAGGCCTCGGAGGTAGGTGCAAGAGAGGGCGGGTTACTTGAGACCGTGGAACTCTTTTTCCAGCAGGGCCTTTTGCGGGAGAAAGGTAAGGGCGAAAACAACAAGGCGAATCTAACATAGAGAAGGGAGAATAGCAGTGGCAACTAGAGTGGAGAAAAAGCAACCGGAGTTTGGTTCCGATGTCATCGTAGATTTGATGAAGGCCTTCGATATTGAATACGCGGCCTTCAACCCAGGGGCGACCTTTCGCGGCATTCATGATTCGATCGTGAATTACGGCGGCAACTACAAGCCCGAGGTGATCTTTTGCTGCCACGAGGAGATCTCGGTAGCGCTGTCCCACGGCTATGCCAAGGCCAAGGGGAAACCTATGGTCGCCATCGCTCACAATATCGTCGGCCTGCAGCATGCGAGCATGGCAATCTTCAATGCCTGGTGTGATCGGGTGCCGGTCATGGTTCTAGGCGGTACAGGACCGATGAACACAATGCGGCGACGTCCTCGAATCGACTGGATTCACACCGCCTTGGTCCAGGGGACGCAGGTCCGGGACTATGTGAAGTGGGACGATCAACCCTACAACCTCGCTAGCGTCCCGGAGTCCTTTATCCGGGGCTACCGAATCGCGACCACCGAACCGATGGCGCCGGTCTATATCAACTACGACGCAGACCTACAGGAAGATGTGATCAAAGAGGTGATCGAAATTCCAGACCTAAGTCGTTATTCTTCCCCCGCTCCGATGCAGGCGAATCCCGAGGCCTTACGCCGGGCAGCCCAGCTTCTGGTTGACGCCAAATCGCCCTTGATCATTGCCGATTGCCTTGGACGCAATCCCAAGACAGTGGCCTCTCTAGTGGAGTTGGCAGAACTTTTGGCGATCCCGGTCATTGACAAGGGAAACCGCTTCAACTTTCCCAACATGCATCCCCTGGATGTCACAGATGGGGCCCGGGAACTCTTGCAAAAAGCGGACGTGATCTTAGCCCTCGATGTGCTGGACCTCTATGGCTCATTGACCACGGTTAGCAAAAGCACGCGGGCCTGTGAATATATCACCAGCCCGTCAGTCAAGGTTATTCACATCTCGATGAACGATATGTTGGTTCGCAGTTGGGCTGGGGACTGTCAGGTGCTGCAGGCCGTAGATGTCCCGATCAGTGCCGACACCTCGGTTGCCGTACCAGAGCTTACCCGACTCTGCCGGCAGCTAATCGGGACCGATGGCAAAGTTAGAGAGAGTATCGAGGCCCGTTTCAACGTAGTTAAAGAGAGGCACGGGAGTCTACGGGCCAAGTGGTTGGCGGAGGCGCGTGTCAAAGCGGATCGCAAGGAGATCTCTACGGCCTTCTTGGCCTATGAACTGGGCGAGGTCGTTAAGAAAGAAGACTGGGTCTTGGTCAACGGCAGCTCTAATGGTTGGGCGCGCAGGCTCTGGGATTGGACTAAACCCAACCAGTATCTCGGCGGGAGCGGCGGCGCCGGAGTCGGTTATGGCATGAGCGCTGCGATTGGCGCTGCCTTGGCTCATCTCGGAAGCGGCAAGCTCTGCGTGGACATTCAAGCAGACGGAGATCTCCTGATGACCTCAAGCTCCCTTTGGACCGCAGCCAAGCACAAAATCCCGCTTTTGATCGTTATGCACAATAACCAGTCCTTCTATAACTCCGAAGAGCACGGAATCGAGATAGCGAAATTCCGCAAGAGACCAGTGGAAAATGCTGGGATCGGCACCCATGTGGATGACCCTGCTGTCAGCTTTGCCAAGATGGCCGAGTGTTTCGGTGTCTACGGAGAAGGGTCGATTCAAAGGACCGCTGATCTCCGTCCGGCCCTTGAGAGGGCCCTCAAGGTGGTTAAAGAGAAAAAGCTCCCTGCTCTGGTTGATGTGGTGGCGGAACCACGCTAGTGCACGGATTTGATGGCTAGCGATACCCATCGGACTTTTGCCCGAGCCGTTCAATGTCCGGATGATGAGATCGACCTTGGGCGGGCTGCGCTGGCGATAGCCCAGGGGGAATACCCGAACTTAGAGATTGATCCCTATCTAGCACGAATAGATCTCCTGGCTACGCGTGTCCGCGACCACGCAAGCATAGAGAGCGACCCTTATCGTGTCCTGGCCGCCACGAACTACGTCCTTTTCACCCAAGAGGGATTTCACGGGAACCGCGAGGACTACTACGACCCCAAGAACAGCTTTCTCAACGACGTCATGGAGCGCCGCAAGGGAATCCCCATTACTCTATCCGTCCTCTACATCGAGGTGGCCCGGCGAGCCGGGTTGGCTCTTCACGGGGTTGCCTTCCCTGGCCATTTCCTGGTCAAGTATGCGGCGGCTGAGGAAGAGATCATCGTCGATCCTTTTCATGGTGGCGAGGTTCGATCTATGGAGGAGCTTGAGGATATGCTCGATGAGCTCTACAAGGGCAAGATCGCCTTTCAGCCTGACTTTCTCGCTCCGGTTTCCAAGAGCCAGATACTCAAGCGCATGCTAAACAACTTAAGGGCCACCTACCTCCGTCAGGGAGATTTTCTCAGGGCCCTTTCCGTCGCGGAGCGCCTGGTCATTCTGGAGCCAAACTCGGCAGGGGAGATCAGAGACCGCGGGCTGCTTTACCTCAAGCTCGAATGCTTTGCGCAGGCGCTGGAGGACCTTGAGACCTATCTCAGGCTTGCCCTCCATGCAGAGGATGCCGATGAGATACGGGAGCAGGTGGTATTCCTGAAAAAACTGGTGACACGAATCCACTGAGGGAAAAGGCTCTTAGGCCGTCCGTGTTAGATCTATCTTCCCAAGACAGCTTGTCTTGCAATATGCTCGGACAGATGGCAGGCTTGTAGTCGGTGATGGGATCTCCTGACTCAGATTGTAAGATTCGGGTCGAGCAGGAGACGGGCCTCTTTTTGAGGAGGGAAAGCTATGGCAAAAGCAACTAAAGGGGACGAAGAACTCATCCTTCATAAGTTTCGAAGCCTCTCTCCGGAGAGAAAACAGAAAGTCATCGACTTCCTGGAGTTCTTGGCATCAGGGGGGAAGGCTAAAGAATGGCTGGAGTTTGATGAGTGGGCTCTCAATCTAGCAAAGGAAAGGGGATTTGATCGTCTCACCGAAGAGGATGTGGCTCGCATTGTCAGCGATTTTAGAAGCGGTAAATAGTGCGGGCTGTCATTGACACCAATGTATTGATCTCTGCCATTTTTTGGACAGGTAGGCCTAAGCAACTCCTTAACCAAGTCCGCCGTAGAGAGGTCACCTTTCTTACCTCCGAGCTTCTCCTAACTGAATTAAAAGAAGTTCTGATTAGAGGTGATAAGCCCTTTAAGCTCTCGGAAAAAGAAGCAGAGCGGGTTATTACTACTATCCGGGACCTGGCTGAAATCATTCTGACGAATAGTCGAGTGGCAGTATGTCGAGACGAAACGGACAATAGGGTGCTGGAATGTGCCATAGATGGCCAGGCTGATTGGATTATTAACGGAGACCGCGACTTGCTGGGGCTGCAAACTTTCCATGGGGTAAAGATTGTGACGGTTGGAGAGTTTTTGAAGCTGGCTGGATGGGCATCGGGTGGCTCTTGACCCACTAGGTAGAGGTTCCAAATTTAGAGCGAGGTTTCCCAGGAGATTCGCCCCTTGATCGACGTGTTGGCCGAGTTTGGTGAGATCGTGGACTCTTATCGGGGTTTCGGAATTCCGAAAAGCTGAAGGGGCCACTCTTGTGGGAGTTTTGTGAGTCTCGGCGGTCAAAAAGTCGAAGGCACCTATACCGCAGAGGATGGGTGGACAGGAGAAGGCAAATTTTCATCCCCAGAGAGCCGAGGAGCTTGGTCTCTTCTTGAAAGGAGGTAAACAGATGAGTGAAATGACTAAGCAGCTCGATGTCGATAGTCTGTACGAGCGCTACGGTAAACCGCTTGAGCACGACCACTACGCGGAATATGTGGCCATTGCCCAAGATGGCCGGATCATCGTGGGCAAAGAGGATCTTGAGGTAGTAGATCGGGCTATGAATGAATTCGGCGGGGGCAACTTTGTCCTCTGCCGGATCGGGTTCCGCTATGTGAACAAGTTGAGGCGGGGAATATGTTGGTCAGCAAAGATTATCCCTATATCCAGGTGAGGGTAACTGTGCTGGGCTTTAGCTCGCCTTTTCGGGCGCTGCTGGACACGGGTTTTGATGGCTATTTGGTTCTTCCTGAGAATGTAGGCAGCCAGCTCGGCAGGCCAGACTATCTGACCAAAACCTGCCTCGCTGATGGTACGGAAAGGGATTCTCCTGAGTATCGAGGTAGCGTTGAGATCGTCGGCTTAAATGTGGCTTATCTAGCGCGGATCATCCTTTTGGGTAATGAG
>JAHFAO010000084.1:0-2842 GCA_023250515.1 Deltaproteobacteria bacterium
GCGCCTTTGCGCGAGATCGTGTTTTTTCTCGCGCCAAGACGCCAAGATCGCAAAGAGCTTGCTGCGCCGAAATGTCATCAGCCCAAAATTTCAAATATCTTTGGCTAGATTTTGGATTTTGGATTAGATTGATTCCAGATTTTTCCTTGCCCCAAAATCCAAAATTGTCTTATCACCTGGTCCGCTCTCGTCTGTTCCCTCCCGGTCGGGCAAGGCTCACAACAATCCCCTGGTCGACCGGGTCTCCTGCAAAGGACGCGGCGACGATGATATCCACGTTGAGACCGACCAGTTCGTCGGCGAGAACGCGGTACCGCTCGGGCTTTCCCTCCTCCCAGCGCAGCTCGAGAATGATGTTCTGGCCCCTCCACATAGCCGAGGTCGCGGAGCCCTTGACGGAACGCCTCAAGGGCCGGGCACGAGAACGCCGATCCGACGGATTTGCTGCGCTTCTGCCAAATGGGCAGAAACTAGAATAAAAGTGGCCAGCGCGAAGACAGCGATTTTTTTACTCATGGCTTTTGTTCTTCCCTAATCGCAAATCCAAAATCGAAAATCTAAAATTACTTTCTAACGTTGGGTCTCAGAGAGGCGTTTCATAAATCCGGTTTTCTCAAGCTCCGCGATGAAGCTCGCATCCATGAACTCCTCGGGCTTGTGCTTCCATACCTCAGGTCTTTGGAGCGCAACGTACTCATAGGTCGCCTGAAGGCCCTGCGTAATGGGATAGGGAACGGAGATGAAATCCTTCTTGTAGATCTCGTAGGAACCATCCAGCAGTTCGCGGTCATCGGTTTTAAGGTATCTGCTGAGAATCTTAAGGCTAACTTCCTTATTTCCCTTCAGAAAATAAATGCCTTCCACATGGGCCTTTACCATACGCATCACACTATCCCGATCCCCCTGAATATATTTGCGTCTCGTCACAACCGACATGGAGGGGTAGGTTACTTCCTGTCTAGAATCCCACAAGACTCTGAACCCTTGTCGCTGCGCCTGAGCGTCTGCAGGATAGTTGAGATCCGCGGCATCGACTGATCCCGAGATGAGCGCCCCAAACCTTTCCGGGGTATTGCCTATAGCGACTATAATGACATCCCGTCCCGGCTCCATGCCATATTTTTTTATAATGTAACGGTTGAGAAAGTCTCCCAAAGAGCCAAAGCTGGAAATAGCTAACTTCTTCCCTCTGAGATCTTCAGGCCTTTTGATCTCCGGCCTGACCATCAACTTGCTCTGAACTCCGGGAACGGTGTGGGCGACAGTGACGAGATCTGCGCCGCCGAGGTTGGCGTTTATAACCGTGACAAGGGTTACCGGAGCGGCAAAGATGCTGCCTCCGATGATCGCCTGAGAGGATTGTCCTGAGCCACGAAGGAGCACAAGCTCTACTTCCAGACCGTACTTCTCATAAATCTTTGCCTCCCTGGCGATCCAAGGAATCCATTGGGAAGCAGAGAGAGAGGTAACGCCCCAGCGGATCTTCTTTACCGTCTTTTCTTGCGCATGGCTAGGATCGGCAGAAAAGAAGACCATTAACAAGCAAAGGACCACAGAGAAAAGGCCCTCATAGTATTTCTTAACCATGGCTTTCCTCCCTACCCTATATCCCATATAGCCTCGCTGTCTTATTCTCTTTAACCCTTAATCCCTTTTATCCCCTCAACCCTGTCTCTGTCTCTATCTCTGTCTTACTTTTCCCACTTATACGCTCCTAACCCTGGCCGATATTGCTTCTCGGCAAATTGCTTTATGCCGGGACGCCCGCCGTGCTCGTGCTTGATTCGCTCTGAAACCAGGCCCGAGATCTCGTAAGCCACTTCCGGCGATGAGTAAAAGGTATAGTACCAGGCTTCTTTGACTGCCTTTAAAGCAATGGGATCTTTATCCAGCAAGTTGTTCGCAATTTCTCTCACCTCTTTGTCCAGCTCTGCCCGTGGAACTGCTTTAGTTATAAGTCCGATCCGTTCGGCTTCCTTCGCAGTAAGGGTCTTGCCGGTTAGAGCATAGAAGAGGGCGTGCTTTGGCTGAATTTGCTCGGTGAGGACTCTGGTCACCTCACCACCGGGGAAATTGCCAAAATTCACCTCAGATAAGCCGAAAACCGCGTCTTCGGCCGCAATCGCTATGTCGCAGGCGGTGACGATCGTAAATGCGCCGCCAAAACACCAACCGTTGATTCTTGCGATGACCGGTTGTGGCAGGGTCCGGATAATTTCATTTCGCCAGAGCCTGGACATGCGTCGCACCTCGTCCCGCACGCTATCGGGCTGGGAATCCATCTCCATAAAATACTGCTTCAGATCCTGACCCGCGCAAAAACTCTCGCCTGCCCCGGTGAGCACGATGACCCGGGTATCCTTGTCGTAACGCAACTCGTTAAGCGCCCGATACATATCGCTATGCAGTTGGGGGCTCATCGCATTGCGCTTTTCAGGACGGTTGAATGTAATCGTAGTCAGCCCGTTCTCCTTTTTTACCAGAATAGTTTGATAACTTGCTTCTGCCATCTTCAGTACCTCCTTTGTTCCTAGATCGATAGAGTCGAACTGTGGAAAAACCTCCGCTCACCCTTCGACATGCTCAGGATGACCGGAAAGTAAACGAATCTGTGATCTGTAACCGTTCGTGCTGAGCCTGTCGAAGCACGGATACTTTTTCGGAGACTCGCAGTCGTCATTTAACAATGGAATAATAAAGCTTGCTGATCTCAGCATGATCCTTTCCCAGCTCCGGCTTCACGGGATAGAGCTTCACCCCTTCAGTAAGGCGGGGGTGTTTTTGCTTAATCCCAGGCCTAACGACAGTTCTTCCAAGACTGGCGATGACCTTTTGTCCTTCC
>JAHFAO010000084.1:2942-13437 GCA_023250515.1 Deltaproteobacteria bacterium
TCCTTCTGCAATACCAGTTTCGTGTTATAACCTATGACGTTAGTGATTACATGAAGGCAGCAAGGCAAAAATCCCTGGGGATCCCGGAATTGCTCAGCGAAGACCTCTGTCTCTTCCGACTTGTAGGGTTGAAGGTAACCCAGTTCCTTGAGGACAAAGCCATTAATGCCATCCAGGTTAATCACGTCGACAAAATAGCTCCCGGCGCGTCCTTCTGTGACAACACGATTAAGGACCCGTTCATTGTTGCCGCGAAAGCTCTTGACTTTTACAAACGGATAATTCTTTTCGAAGGCCTCATGCAATTTCGACATGTCAGCTTGCGTCATCGTTCCATAGAGAACCACAGATCCTTCCTTCTTAGCCTCTTCAACCGTGGAGGTTGCTGCCATTACAGGCATCCAGGCAATCAGGGAACCGAGCAAGGAAAAAAACGCTACTCTCTTGAGCGTCATGGTGCACCCCCTATTTTCAGGTCGAAAAGCTAACAGAGCTGCCGGAAAACTTAGTTGCCTTTAGGTGGGGCTATAGGCCAGAGTAAAACCGATGTCAAGGTGAAATAAACCACCCGTTCCAACGATAGTAAAGAGGGAAAGAAAAAGGTGAGAGAAAAGGCGTCCCGTGATAAGGCAACTACTCTATGCCTCGGCTTCACCCAACTCAAGGGCATAGGCAAGGGCACGATTGAGTGCTTCGATTTTATTTGGCGAAAGAGAACCGACAAAGTGAGTGAGCTTGCGTTTGAACATCAACATCAAGAAGTCACAGCGAATTGCGCACGTGCGCGGCAGCCCGTCTGTCGAGCCAAGCACTACCTCACTCTCTAAGCCCAGAATCTCGCTATAGACTGGTGCGCAGATGACCGTCGAAACGTCGTCATTTGCGGCGATGAAGGAGCGAGATACCACAACATAGAAGCCGGGCTTGCCTCCGCGCTCTGCCACCCGCTCCCGTGTCCGGTATATCTCCCCCCGCGTCATGGTTTGGCCTGCTCTGAGATCAGAGCCCTGGCCTGCCGGGCCAATCGGCTCCGGTGCTTCTTAAAGATTTCTCGTTCTCGTACAGCTCGCGCCCGCTGCCGTTCTGTTGCCACGAACTCTCTAATTGCCATGCGGATGATCTGGGAGCGACTCCTAGCACGGGCAGGCGCTCTTTCAGCAAGCTCTTCAATAGACCTCAAGGTAGCTTCGTCAATAGTAATTGCAATAGTTTTCATATTGTAAAATATTATATTATTTTATGGACCTATGCAAATACAATCAAAATTAGTAAGGCACCCGAGGATCGAGGAAAGGGTGAGAACCATGTCAAATAACAGCCTTCGTCTGAACCCAGCAGACCGGTCACGCTAGACCCTTCGATTTCAATCTGGAGAGAAAAAGTCGGCGTCGCGGTGAGTCCATAGACCCAGTGACATGAAGGTTTATCACTGTCTTGCTTCTGTATCGCTTGATTGCTAATAGTAACCCACATCTGCTCGAAGGGAGTCCCGGTGTGTTTCTTGACCTGAAGCTTGGCAACCTCACCGAAGCGATCAGCGGCCGCCAGTGGGATCGCCAAGAAATCTTATGCCAAGTCGCCGCACGTGTTCGGCGCTATCATGGCGAGGGCATGGGGGCTGGCGATCGAGTCTTTGTTCCCTTCGGCAACCGACTGGAGTTTTTCGCCGAGCTGCTCTCAATCTGGCATCTTGGGGCCAGTGCCATACCCATGGACCCCCGGCTCACTCCATTTGAAGTAGAGACACTGGCGCAGGCAGCCAGCCCGCGATTTTCCCTCGTTGATGACAAGTCAGATCCCACTATCGTCCCTCGTATGTCATCCTTGAGCACCAAACTTATATCGATGTGTAGACTATAAAGATAACTTGTGAGACCAAGGGAATAGTTAGCCTAGACGGCGTTTAAAGAAAAACAGTGGCCGAGATGAAATATCAGATCATCGCGTTGGGCGGGGGCGGCTTCTCTATGGGGCCGGATAATCTCCTGTTGGATCGCTACGTCCTGAAGCAGGCGCGCCGTTCGAACCCGGCGGTGTGTTTCCTCGCAACGGCTAGCGGCGATGCAGATTCATACGTCGTCCGCTTTTACGGTGCCTTTTCGCAGCTCGACTGCCGTCCATCCCATCTGTCGTTCTTCCAAAGGACACCTGATCTTCGTGCTCACCTTCTCCGCCAGGACGTGATCTATGTCGGCGGTGGAAACACGAAGAGCATACTTACCGTTTGGCGCGACTGGGGCAGGGGCATGCCGGAGATTCTCCGGGAGGCATGGGAGTCCGGAACCGTGCTGGCAGGAATCAGCGCGGGCGCGATCTGCTGGTTTGAAGTAGGCATCACCGATTCATGGGCTGACCGGTTATCTTCTCTCGCCTGCCTTAGATTCCTGCCGGGCAGCTGCTGCCCGCACTACGACAGTGAGGCAGAGCGTGGTCCCGCACTTCACGATCTCATTGCGCGGCGGGCCGTACCACCTGCGCTGGCGCTCGATGACGGTGCTGCCGCACATTTCGCCGGCACGGAGTTGCTCAGGATCGTCACTTCTCGCCCTGCTGCAAAAGGCTATCGGGTTGAGCTTTCAGGCGATGCAGCAACAGAGACGGCCCTCCCTGTTGAGCAACTCTCATGATACCAAGTGCTGGATTGACGGCCGAGCAGCGGAGCATTTAGACTTGAAGGCTGTGTCGCTGAGCGAGTTTGTGGAAAATCATTGCCAAGAGTACCGTGCCGGCAGTGATGACCAAACTGAACGCGGCCAGTTCGCCAATCCTACCATTCTCCCACAGCTCCCATATGGTCACGGAGATGACCTGTGAGCCCGGGCTGTAAAGCAAAAGGACGACCCCGAGCTCCCTGATCGTGATGAGAAAGATGTAGATCCACCCGGCGAAGAGAGAAGGCAGCATGAGAGGCACGAGAATCTTCCGCACCGTTTGCCCCCAACTGCCGCCACAGGTGGCCGAGCTTTCCTCAAGCTCTCGATGAATGCTCACCAGGCCCGCATAGCTGAAGCGAATCCCGTAGGGAAGGTAGCGGGCCAGAAAGGCAAGAACGATGATCCAAATCGTTCCGTAGACTGGGATGGGCAGGGTTAGATACATTTTCAGCACGGCCACGCCCATAACGAGGCCTGGAAAAACCAGTGGCACGGTCGCGATCTGGTCCAGAAGCCAGCGTGTAGAGATGTTCGTACGCACAACCACCCACGCGACCATGAAGGTCAAGAACACCGTTGCCGTCGCCGCTGACAGGCTCACGGTGAGACTGTTGAGAATCGCCCACACGACGGAACCGTCACTGAAGGCCGTGAAATAATTTTGCAGGGAGACTTGAGCGAACGCCTTGCGGGATGGCTGTTGCAGGTAGGGCAACAGAGACGACCAGATGAGTGCCATCAGCGGAAGGATCTGGAGCAGGGGCAGCGTCAAAAGAAGAAATCCGCCCACGGGACGCCAAGCACCCAACTCGACTCGGCGCGGGCGATAGCCTTTGCCCGTAACCGTGGTGAACCTGTGTGTCTGGCCTGTTATTTTATGGTAGAAGACCAAGACCACAGCTACCAACGCCATCAAAAGGATGGAATAGGCGCTCGCCTCGCCGTATCTCGGAAGAAAGCCGGATCTGATTTGAAGGTAGATCTTGGTCGTCAGCACCTCGATGCTGGCGGGCAGACCGATCAGCGCCGGTATCTCAAAGGCCTCCAGGGATCGAACAAAGGTCAGGATCAAAACCGCCAGCACGCTGGGCAGCGCCAGCGGCAAGGTCACCCGTCTGAAGACCTGCCAGTTGTTGCTCCCGGAAACCAGCGCGGCATCTTCGAAGGACGGGTCCAGCGAGCGAAACGGCGTAGCCATCAGGAGGAAAACCACCGGCGTCCAGATCAAGGCCTCCACCAGGATCATCCCTGGCATCGAGAATACGTTGAAGATCGGAAAGATGCCGGTGAGATCGGCCACCGCCATATTGATCAGACCGGCCTTGGGTCCGAGAAGCAGAATCCAGCCAATGACCTTGATGATGCCGGGAATCCCGAACGAGATGAATGCCGAGACATAGGCCACGCTCCGGAACGGAGCGTTCGTCCGCTCCGCTAGCCATGCAAGCACAGTGCCCAACAGCAAAGCCCCGGCGGCGCTGCCCAAGGAAAAAATCAGAGAGTTCCACATCAGCTTCCAAAACTCAGACATCGATCCAATGATATTGGCGTAGTGCCGGAGGGTGAGCGCGCCAGCGTCCGGGCCTCGCTCCGCAATCAGACTGGTCGAGAAGATGAAGAAGAGTGGCGGGATGACGAGATATAAAAGAGCTACCGCGGCCAGAACAAAGAGCCAGGTGTTGACATCCCGAACCGCCTGAGGCAGATGGGGAACGACGCGAAGGCTAAGCGAGAGGGCTCGATTCCTGTTTAACATAAAGAACGACAGCAGATCGAAGACGGAAGACCGACGTCGCGGTCTACGGTCCCCGGTCCTCGGTCGAAAAGTTTATTTGCGGGTGATCTCCCGCAAGAGCTTGCGCCACTTGTCGGATGCCTCTTCGTACTGGTCAATCGTAAAACCGCTTTCCGGATACCAGCGTTTAAAGCCGTAGTCCTTTATCGGACTCCCAAACTTGAACTGCTCCTCGAGGATCTTCTGGCCTAGGGGGCTTATGAGAAAATCAACAAAAAGGATCGCCGCGTGCGGCCGCTGAGCTTGCGCGGCCACTGCTGCTCCACCGGCATTGCTCGCAACCAGCTCCATGGGAACCCAGGCAACCGGTGCGCCCTTCTCGATAGATGAAAGAACATGGTTGCGAAAAATTGACGGCGCTATGGCTACCTCACCCGAGACCACCAACTCGTTCAAGGCCCCGCCTGAGATCGGGTACATCTTGATATCTTGGCCTTTAAGTCGCCTGACAAATTCCTCACCCTTAACCCGGAGCATTGCGCCGAGGATGCGTACGCCTGTTTCATCTCCAGAGATCCCTATCTTTCCTTTAAGTGCCGGCTTCAATAGTTCTTCGAAGTTCTTAGGGACCTCGCTGGGTTTAATGGAGTTCTTATTGTAACCCACCCCGACGAACGATTCCCGATCTGTAACCCAGTAAACCAGACCTTTACCCGCGTTCACTTTGGTGGCTTCCGGGTAGGCCGCTACGTGGGGAGATGTATAGGGAGCGATCAGCTTATTCTCCCTGAAGGTCATCAGCCCCGGAGGAGTAGTCTCAATGGCGTCTACCTGGGAGCGCCGTGCCTGGGCCTCGGTGAGTACCCTCTTGATGAGATCCCTGGAGTCGGTTCTGTAGGCCTCGACTTTCACGCCGGAATATTTAGACTCGAAGAAGTTGGCGATCTCTTTGTAGGCTATCAAGGTCGTGTACCAAACCACCTTTCCTTCCTTCTTGGCGCCTTCCACGAGTATCTGTTCGCGATCCGCGCCCGTATACGTCGCTAGCTCGGCTACAGAGGTGGGCCTGCCAGTTTGACCCCACGCGACGGCTTGTGTGGCCAGGATAAGAAGGATAAATAAGAGCGATCCGCAAAAGATTCTCATTTCTACCTCGCTTATTTTCTAGACTCGAGCCCTAAGAGCCTTTTCTTTCAGGTTTCACATAACCCACACTACCGCCACCCCTCTGCGATTTGAGATAGCCCTCCACGTCACTCAATGGGTTCGTATAGTATCTCATTCGATGCGATACAAGGTCGTCTGTTCTTAGGGCCGTATGAAACTCCATATCCATCTCCATGTACGCAGCGATTTTTGCGTGTTCCAGAACCACCGGGTCTCGGCTGGCGATCTCTCTAGCCAGCTCTTTGACAAATGGCATCAGCTCCTTTTCGGGAACCGCCATGGAAACAAGCCCCATCTTTTCCGCTTCTAAGCCTGAAATATTTCTCCCGGTGAGCTGGACATAAAAGGCTTTCTTAAACGGCACTCCGCTATGGAAAAGCGTAGGAGTCGCTGTTGCCCCGTAACTTCCTCTAATAATCTCTGGCATACCAAATTGTGCTGTTTCCGCGGCAATGGCCAGGTCATGCCCATTGACAACTGCAAGGCCTCCTCCCAGGCAGTATCCTTTAACAGCAGCTATAGTGATTTGAGGACAACTGCGCAATAGACGGACCAAGTCCGCATTGGCGCCGTCCCGTCTCCTTCCTCTGCCTTCCGAGCCTTCCCTCATATCGTGAAGGTCACGGCCAGAAGAGTATGAGTCGCCAGCCCCAGTAGTTACAATGCAGCGAATTTTCTCATTGTCTCTGAGCTTCTCCAGGCTGTCGATCAGTTCGGCAATCAACGCTCTGCTAAAGGCATTCTTTTTCTCCGGGCGGTTGAAAGTAATCCATGCAACTCCCTCTTGTTCAGAAATCTCCTCCAAAATCAGTTTTTTCTCTGGCATCCCTCACCTCACTTTTATTAGAAGACTGCCGCTTCCATTATTCCAAAAGACCATCTTGCACCATCCGAGACACGGACTCTGCCGTATAACCGAGAACTTCTCCAAAAACGGCCTCATTATCACGTCCAAGCAAAGGAAACTCCCATCTAGGTTCTATGGTAGAGTTAGCAAACTTGAGCGGGAATCCTGGGAGAACAACGCGCCCGACCCTAGCATTGTGTTGTTCCACCAGGAAGCCCCGCGCCTTAAGGTGCCTGTCCTTGACCAAGTCAGCCCCGTTCTGAACAACACCGCAAGGCACGCCCACGCTTTGTAATCGATCCATGACGTCGTAACAATCCTTGTCCTGGGTCCACGTTTGGATGAGAAAATCGAGCTCAGACTCGTGTGCCTTCCGCGCCCCCAGACTTAACAAGCGCGGATCTGCGGCCAAGTCCGGGCGTCCAAGCGCACCTGCCAGCGCTCGCCACTGGTCATCGGTTTCAATAGCAATCACACACCAGCGATCCTCGCCTTTACATGGGTAACAACCATGGGGTGCGGCAAACGGAGATCTATTTCCACTCGGCTCGGTGTCGCGCTCCAAGTTGAGCGATTCCATCAAGCTCACACCGATCATGTAGGCAGCCGCTTCAGCCTGGGAAAGGTCGATAAAGAGGCCCCGCCCGACGCGATCACGGAACAAAACTGCAGCGATGATCCCGATGGCTCCGAACACTCCGGAAACGTAGTCTGGGAAGACGGTTTGCGAGCCAACGGGCGGATCGGCCTTTCCAGGATGATTCCACAGATAGGTGAAGCCGGTAAAAGCGGTAATGTTGGTTCCCACGGTAGCGAAGTGGTTTTTCAAGCCCGTACATCCGAGACCTGGCATCCTTAGATCTATGACATCGCTTTTGGTTTGCGCTAAGGCCTCATAGGTGAGTCCCAGAGATGGCATGACCCGGACACTGAAATTGTCCACTACCGCATCACACTGGCGCGCAAGTTCCTTCACAATGTTGGGACCCTCAGGATGTTTAAGATTGACTGTTATAGATCGTTTATTTCGATTAAATTCCAAAAAACGAGGAGAGAGATTTGGGTCCTCGCCCTTGCCGAAGAACCGGAATGGGTCGAGCCCCCCATGCCGCGACTCAATCTTAATAACCTCCGCTCCGAGCTCAGCCAGCAGAGTCATCCCGTAGGGTGCGGCTAAAACGTGATCAAAACTGAGAATGCGCATCCCGCTTAAGGGCGGCGAATTCGCTGGGCCACTGCGACCAGACATAGGGCCCTTGTCGGAACCCTTCGCTTTCTCCCGCACTTCCAGCTGATGCTCACCTGGAGCAGGAGCCGGTTGCACCCGGGGTCTAGACCCCCCGATTAAAAAAGGCGCGCCAGCTTGGTACATGCTGCCCAGGTTGGGATCGGCGGCCCGGACAATAAACGCGCGCGCCTGGACATGCTCGTCAGCGATGAAATCTCGCGGACTGTTAACGGGCAAACATGGAATTCCGCGAGATTGTAACAATTCAGTCAGCTCCTCTTTCTGATAACGGGTGGTAAACTTTTCAACCTCCCTGTTAATCTGCTCCGCACGAGCGCGCCGGTACAGATTGTTTTCCCACTCCGGAGCGTCAAACTCAGCCGGATGATCGCTCCAGACCTTTAAAAAGGTCTTCCAGTGTTGGCGGGTTACATAAAGATAAACGTACCCATTTCGACAGGGAAAAATCTTTGCGGGAGCCACCTGATTATGTTGGCTTCCCTGACGCTTAACAATCAGGCCTTCGTTGGCATATTGGCGAATCACGTGCTCTTGCGTTGCCAAGGTTTCCTGCATTGACACATCAATATAGTCGCCGCTTCCGACCTTCTCGCGACGATAGAGCGCGGCCAAAACTCCTAGGGCCGCAAACAAACTCCCAAAGTAATAAGCCTGAGTTTCAGGAGGCTTACACGGTGGAAGTGATGGATCGCCTGAGATATACATAAGGCCACTCATGGCGAATGCGACAATGTCGGAAACGGCAAAGCTTGCATGGGGGCCTGTCTGTCCAAAGCCGCTGAGGGAGGCCATGACCAGGCGAGGATTGACCCTTCTCAGGTCCTTGTACCCCAACCCTATGGAATCGAGAAATCCTGGAGTGAAACTCTCCAGTAATACATCCGCGATCTCCGCTAGGCGGAGGATCTCCTTTCGGCCGGGGGCATCCCGGATATCGATGATCACGCTTTTCTTATTGGCATTGAGGTGGGCAAATGTAAGGCTAAAAGGTTCTCTGTTGGGAGAGTTCTTGAAAGGCCCCAACTTTCTTATAGGGTCACCCTCGGGTGGCTCGACCTTGATCACTTCCATGCCAAGGTCCCCCAGAACCCGTCCGCACAGCTGCCCTTTAAGGTCAGTCAGATCAAGAGCAGTATATCCTTCAAGAAGCGAAACAGTGGATTCCATTTTAATAAGTGAGTGCAATGTTCACCCTGCGATGTTCAACCTTCAACTTTGAACCTTGAACTTCGAACCTCGAACTTCGAACTTTCATGCATGAGCGTGCTTAGTCTTTCCTCTCCGGCTTCACATAAGACACGCTACCGCCACCCCTCTGCGATTTGAGATAGCCCTCCACGTCACTCAATGGGTTCGTATAGTATCTCATTCGATGGGCCACCAGGTCGTCTGTCCTAAGCGCCGTATGAAACTCCATATCCATTTCCATGTAAGCGGCGATTTTGGCATGCTCCAGCGGCACTGAATCTCGGCTCGCGACTTCGCGAGCCAACTCATCGACAAACTTCACTAGCTCTTTTTCCGGAACCACCTTGGAGACAAGCCCCGCCTTTTCTGCTTCCTCCCCAGAGAGATTTCTTCCGGTCAGTTGAACATAAAAGGCTTTCTTAAAGGGTATCCCCGTATGAAAGAGAGTGGAGGTAGCCACAGCACCGAAGCTTCCACGGATGATCTCAGGCATGCCCAACTTGGCTGTATCAGCGGCGACGGCTAAGTCGTGCCCATTCATTACGGCGAGACCGCCTCCTAAGCAATAGCCGTTTACCGCCGCTATAGTAACTTGCGGAGCATTGCGCAACAGAGTAACAATCTCACCCGTTGAACCCTCTTCATCCCACCTCCTCTTCCGCTTCCAGGTATCCCTTAAGTCATAAAGGTCAAGCCCTGAGCAATAAGAGTCCCCCGCGCCGGTTGTCACGATACAGCGGATCTTGTCGTTCGCCCTCAGGGCTTTCAGCATGGCAATAAGCTCTGCCATGAGCGCGCGACTAAAGGCATTTTTCTTTTCTGGGCGATTAAAGGTGAGCCAGGCAATCCCCTCGCTCTCAGAAATTTTTTCCAAGACAAGTTTATTCTCAGCCATTATTTTACTCCTAGCGTTCGCACAAAAATGGGTAAACGATTTTCGCCAAATCCTCCGGCTTCTCATGCGGGACGTGATGACCTGTTCCTTCAAGCTCAACAACCTTCCGATTCTTGAAAAGACTGACGCGCGAGGCACGAGGCGAGGTTATGAACTCCCCTTGCTTTCCAAAGACCAGTAGCGTTGGGCATTCAATGCGCCCAATAAAAGCGCGAACCTGGCCCTCTGAATAGATCGAAAATGAGCGCTCCCGCACTCGTGGATCATACTTCGAGATGTACCCTGAGTTGGTATATTTCATGCAATGACGGGCCATGTGCTGAGCGGCTTCATCAGGAATCAACGGAAATCCTTTTTGGATAGCCTTGGCTACATCCTCGAGCGCTGGATAGGACTGCTTTTCATTTTCAGAAGAAGCCCCTTCTAACCATTGGGCCAGTAGCTGGGGCGCCTCTTCGTCCCGTCGCGAGAAAGGACCCGCGGCTTCCACGAGAATCAGCCGCCTGACCTTGGTTGGGAACAACCCTGTAAAAAGCGTTGCCATGCTTCCACCCAGGGAATGGCCTGCGAGGAGGACGGAATCTTTTTTTAGATGCTGAAAAAGGGCCGTGAGGTCGAGCAGAAAATCTTCGTGCCGATAGCCCCGACCTGGAGGAAGCCAGTCGCTGTCGCCGTGACCGCGCAGATCCAAGGCTATCACATGAAGATTTACGTTCCCCTGAGCAAAGAGTGACGAAACAAAAAAATCCCAACTGCGACA
>JAHFAO010000085.1 GCA_023250515.1 Deltaproteobacteria bacterium
GTTGCTTTCTTATTGGAAAAAGTGGTTCACACTTTTGAAGATCAACGCGATCCTGGGCCCCATCGTGCTCCTTTTGGGTCTCGGTTTGACCAGGGGCTAAAGGGAGGGTTTCGTAACTGCAATAGCGCAGATCGAGGAGGCTCAAGCGTGTCTGAGAGATACTCTCAGCGATACGGCGAGCATATGACAGGCCTATTGCATCGGACCGGAAAGATACTCCTGGGCTGGCTGATAGCAGGCGACCAGTGAAGGCTAGAACTGCCTGCGAACTAGGATCTCCTCCATAATCTTTTTCGCCACGTTTCCCAACTCATCGGCCTTCTCGGGTGACTCAAGCAAGAGGGGAACCCCTTTTTGCTCCAATTGCGAGACCTCTTCATAAATAGATTTGACTTCTTTGTGGCCCGGGATGCGGCCTGTTTTGGCCAGGATCTTAGAGCCCTCGGCGGACAGCACGAAATCAGCAAATAAGGCGGCCGCGTGCGGATGCGGGGCGTTGCGGTTGATCCCACCTAGGCTACCAGTCGAGCCCGGGGTCGGGTTGGGAAAACTAAACGATGCAGGGCACTTTCTTTCGTGCTTGAATTGCGCTATCCGGTAGGCGTAAAGCTCCACGCCAATCTTAAATTCTCCTCCGCAAAGAAGCTGGATCTGCTGCGTATGCCCTCGACGCACCACCGTACCGTTACGCATCAGCTTTTTAAGAAAGTCCCGCGTCTTTTCCTCTCCCCAGGCCACCAGCCAACCCATAAGAGCCCTCTCCGGCTCCAGGTCAATGGAGAGATCCCCTTTTCACTTAGGATTTAGCAGATCTGGATAGTCCTTAGGGGCCTCTTCGGGTTTAACTTGTCTGGTATTGTAAGCGATGACGGCAATGTTCAGATGATTGGAATGCCAATATCCCTTTTCGTCGGAAAACATCTTCGAGTAAGCCTTTAGCTCGGGAGAGCGCCCGCACGGCAATTTGATCCAAGACAAAGCGAATCCCGCCGATCGTAGGATAAGGAACGCGAGCGAGCTTCGGGGCATAGAAATTGACCGTGGAGGCAAGGATCTCCGCATCCTTTTGGCCGGTAAGGGGATAAAAGGAATAAGAAAGGAATAAGGGGTCACCCATTTCTTTTTCTATTTCTTTTTCATTTCCATTTCGACATTCGCTGTAACCCGACATGAGGTGCGTAGCGCCTTGACCGAAGACAACACCGCTGGACAATAGAAGAGTTAGAAAGACGGTCAAACATCGACATGTCATGGTTCCACCTCTGGCTTGATTTGCGAAACTATAGACAGTATATGCTTAGACGAGACGAAAGGTAAACATAGGGTAGAGTCTCCTGTCAAGGATAAGGAGGAGATCTCTGAAAAAGTCCCCCCCTTGCTTCGACTAAGCTCAGCACGAACGGGTCGCTGATCCGAGTGCCGGTCACCCTGAGTTCGTCGAAGGGGGGACGGAAGCTCAGGAGGAAGCCATGCTGCAGGTTAAGTCACTCAGAACCTTTGCCTTCGACGCAAAAGATTTGCCCCAAGCCGAAAAATTTTACACTCAAGTACTGGGGTGCGAGGTCGTAAGAAAGATCCATCCCACCGAGGAGGAGCTAAAGCGTGGCCGCGTCAAAGAGGTGGATGTTCAATTAGGTAATTTTCAGGTCCATATCTTCGACGCTCCCAAAGGTCCACGTCCGGGCTATCCCCACCACACCCTAAACATCCCATGGCGAGAGAAAGAAAAAGCCATTGGGGAGTTGGAGCAAACGGGAGCCCATGTGGAAAATGTCCGTGATCATCATGACGGGAAGGGTTACTCCCTCTACATAAGGGACCCTGACGGAAATCTCTGGGAACTTTCGGTAACGCCTTGACGTCAAGGGAATCCTGGCAGCCGATCATTTCCCCGCAATCATTTGCCCGCGCTCGCACGGGTAATGATCACGGCATCCACAGTCTTGCCGCCCTGCTCCAAGCAGATAAAAGGGTTTACATCTATGGATTGGATGAGGTCTGCTGCATCCACCGCAAGTTGAGACACCAGAACAATAACCTGGGAAAGAGCTTCCAGGTCCACAGGCTTTCCACCACGAAAACCCACCAACAGAGCGGACCCTTTGATGCTACGGACCATCTCCTTTGCTCCTTCCATGTCAACGGGGGCGACTCTAAAGACCACGTCCTGGTATAACTCGACGAATTGACCTCCCAGGCCAAACATCACAACAGGTCCGAACTGTGGGTCATGCACAGCTCCTATAATTGTTTCCACACCGCCGCGCACCATTTCCTGAACCAGAAATCCCTCCAAGGGCCTAGCCGGATTAGCCGACTGAAAGGCGGCCGCCATCTCGCGCCAGGCAAGTTTCACCTCTTCGGCATTGGAGAGGTTGATTCTCACTCCACCGAGCTCCGTCTTGTGAGTCACTCCGGGGGCAACGAGCTTCAGGGCAACCGGATACCCAATCTCCTCTGATGCACTAAGGGCTTCTTGAAGGTTCGTGGCAACACGCATCTTCGGCAGGGAGACGCCGTACTCCCCCAATACCTGATAGGCTTCCCATTCGTTCAGAATCTCTCTCTGAGCGAGCGTTTCTCTGATCTGAGGGCTCAAAGCTCTTGAGGCTCTGACCTGGTTCAATTTCCCCGCCTGGTATTCCCGCACTCTTTTGGCATAGAACCCGAGATGTTTGAGCGCTCTGATCGTATTACCTGCGCCCTGTAAGAACGGAAGTCGACAACGGTCCTTAAACTGCAGCCCGTAGTCATTAATGCTCTGAGTGATCATCGAAAAAACCGCAATGGGCTTAGAACTATCGGGAGCAATTTCCGATAGTGCTAAAAGATTGCTCTCTTTGTCAGGCCTCACTCCACTTTGGGGAAGTTCTTCCTGGATGGAGAGTAAATCAACGCCGGGATCCGCAAGAAGCGTATGGACACAACTGAGGTAAGTCTGTTGGCTGGAAAGCCCTCCCCACCCCGAATCCAGCGGGTTACCTATGGAAGCGCCCACATCCAAGAGGTTGGCGAGAGCGCTCTCTGTCTGGGGCTGCAGGTCCGGGAGTTCCAATTGAACATCCTGAGCGAGATCGGAGAGGAGTCCCCGCAGCCCCCCGGAAAAAGTAATAAAACCCACCTTTTCGCCCGCAGGGAGCCTGTGAACCTTCAAGAAAAGCTCAGCGGTATTGAGCAGCTCGTCCAGATCACGCACGGTGATGATCCCATTCTGATAGCAGACAGCATCGAAGACCTGATCATTGCCAGCCAGGGCCCCTGTGTGAGCCATAGCGGCCGCACTTCCCTTTTTGGAGCGGCCAATTTTTAAAATAACGATTGGTTTACTCCGAGCCAGTGCCTCTCTTGCAACAGTAAGAAATTTTTCCGCGTCTCGAATACCCTCTACAACCGCCGCAATGACTTTAGTCTTCGGATCCTGCACGAAATGATGAAGGTAATCGGAAAGCTCTGTTTCTACCTCATTGCCACTAGTGACAAAATAACTAAGACCCAGCCCGTGGCTAACAGTGACCCTCACCAAACCACCAACGAGCCCCCCGCTTTGCGAGACAATGGCCAGACTCCCTTCCCGCATGTTAGACAACCGCACGTCGGGGAAAAAAACGGCTCTTGACTGGGTGGAGACAAAGGCCATGCAATTGGGACCAGAAATGCGCAGTCCTCTTTCCCGAGCGTATGCCTGTAGAAATTCTTTCCGTTTTAAACCTTCTGGATCACCCCCTTCTCCGAAACCTCCGCTTAGGATGGTTGCGGTACGAAAATTCGTGTGCCGACATGCTTTCAGCAATTCCACCACCATGCCAGCCGGGACAATGACGATCGCATTGTCCACCACTTCTGGAAGCTCATCCAAGCTCCCATAACACCGCTCCCCCCAGAGACTGTCGTATCTTGGATTCACCAGATAGATTCTTCCGGGATATTGAAAGTTCCGGAGATTGGCCCACATACGCGACGACCAACCCGTTGGCTTTGGGGAGGCCCCGACGATGGCGATCGATTGGGGGTCCAGAAGGGAGGAGAGATCCTTGAATTCAGCCATGGCATGTCCTTGCAATTTGAAATTCCGTAGGGCCGGCTTTCCAGCTTACCCGCATCCAAGCCTTCCTATTGCAGTTGTATGCCATAACGACGGGCAAAAAGGTAATAGGTGATAGCCACCGTTGAGAGGATCACTGTCCAAACCGCCCCAAAGGCCGCCAACTCTCCCACCTGAGCATTTTCCCAGAGATCAAATATGGCCACGGAAACCACCGGGGTTCGTGGGCTCACCAGTAAAATAGACATGGAAAGCTCTTTCGCAGAGAGGAGAAACACGAACACCCAGCCACCAATGAAGGATGGGGTCAGAAGAGGCAAGGTAATGCGTCGAAAGCAGTTCAACCAAGAGGCCCCTGACGCGTAAGCAGCCTCCTCTAGCTCACGGTGAAGCTGGAGAAGGCCAGCGTGAGTGTAGCGGACCCCATAGGGAATGTACCGCGTCACGTAGGCTACGAGCAGTATCCAGAGGGTAGAATAAATCGGGATAGGGACGATCAGGTAGAACCGCAGGATCGCCAATCCCATAACGATGCCGGGAAACAACAAAGGAAGGGTGGTAAGTAAATCCAACAACCATCGGGCCCGGAGCTTGGTCCGCACCATAATCCATGAGGCCAGGGTCGTCAACATCATGACTGCCGTGGCGCTTCCGATGCCCAGTAAGACACTGTTTTGGATCGCGTTGAAGATCTTTGGGAAGTTCAAGATCACCTGATAATTCCGCGGCGTTAACCTCGACACCGCTTCCAGTGACGGCTGGCTGTAAAAGGGAAGAAGCGAGGCCCACAGAATGATGAGAAACGGCAATACCAGCAGACAGAAGGCATATAAAGCCAGCAAGCAAGTAGTGACATATCGCCAACGGCCAAGACGAATGAGATGAGGCCGGTATCCCTTGCCGGTGATGGTGTGAAATCTCGCCGCCTCCCGTGTGACGCGTGAGTAAAAGTAGAGCGCCCCGGCGACCATCAACATCAAAAACACGGAAAAGGCCCCAGCCGTCCCATACCTCGCCGGCATTTTTTGGGTGTCGAGATAGATAGAAGTGGTGAGAACCCGGACGTCCCCGGGCAAACCCACGAGCGCCGGGATCTCAAAGGACTCAAACGCTCGAATAAACACTAGAAGCACAACTGAAAAGATCGCCGGAAGCATCAATCTCAGGGAAACCCGGTGCATAGTTTGCCACGCGCCTGCCCCGCATGCTGCCGAAGCTTCCTCAAGCGAAGGGTCCATGGAACGGAAGGAAGCAGCCAACATAAGAAACACCAGTGGAGACCAGAGAAGCGACTCTATGAGCACCATGCCTGCCAGAGAGTAAACATTGAAGAGCGGGCCTTGCAGGTTGAAGAGCCCCATCAACCACACATTGACCGGTCCCGACTTGCCAAGCAGTAGTAGCCACCCGATGGTGTATAAAATGAAAGGTGTGCCGAATGAGGCGAAGGCTGTAAAGTATCCCAACGCCTGCAGAGGCGTGTCCGTTCGAGTCACGATCCAGGCGATGAGCCCGCCGAACAGGGTAGCCAACACAGCGCTGCCAAGGGCGAAATAGAAAGTGTTGAGCAGGGGGCCGGCCAATTGGAACCTATAAAGCATCTCCCCATAGTACTTGAAAGTGAATTCATCCAACGCCCCAGTAAGAGTAGTGGTAAAAAGGCTGGTCTGAATGACCGAGAAGAGAGGAGGAACCACCAAATAGGCGGTGAATACGGAAACAACTATCAGAATCCACGTCTCAACGCTGAGACGCGAAATTATTCTTGGCATAGTCAAGAATAGAGAGACTGTTGAAAAAGTGGTTTTCATGCTTCGACAAGCTCAGCATGCACGGAAAATTATCAATTATTTCGTGACTTCGTCCGTTCGCCCTGAGCCTCGTCGAAGGGTGAACGGGTGATCACTTCTAGGATGGAGCCACCGATCGCGTCTGTGCGCTCACTTAAGAAAAAGATTCTGAAAGAGATCTACCCAATCATTGCCCTTTTCGAAGTGGACCTCTGGATTGATGTAGTTGGCTTTCTTAAACCTACCGCCTCCTGGTTTCAATTCCGTCTCTTTCGCCGGTAGTTCTGGATGAGCGGGGAGGTAGTCCACCCGTTGAAAGACACTCTGGCCTTTTTTGGATAACACGAAGTCGAGAAACAGCATGGCCGCATGTGGGTGAGGAGCATTCTTTGCCAATCCAACCGTGTTGACCAAGCCAGCCACTGGCTCCAGCGGTTGCCACTCTGCCGGCGCACCAGCCTTTCGGCTGATCACGGTATGGTGGTTGAAGATGTTGATGGCGATCGGAAACTCTCCTGCAATAACTAGATCCAGCACGTTCCTGGCACTTGCGGTGCTCTTGGCGACATTTTGCTTGGCCATCTTTTGTAAGTAGGCCATGCCTGCCTCTTTCCCCAGGGTCGTCAGGATGTTGCCCACAAAGACAGGAGCTCCTGATCCACGGCTGGTGGACCACATCATCTTTCCTCTCCACTTGGGATTTAGCAGATCGTCCCACGATTTAGGAACCTCGCCGGACTTTACCTGCCTGGTATTGTAACCCAGGGTCATAAAATAGACGTTAGTTACCCCCCAATAACCCTGAGGATCTTTCAGCTCAGCAGGATACTCGCTCAAATGAGGCGAGAAAAACCGCCCCAGAAAACCTGCCTTCTTGACCATGGTGGGTGAGCCAGTCCCATCAACGATGTCCACGTCATATCTTTTCGCCTGATACTCCGTGATCATTCTCTGAGCCACACGTTCGGAATTGCCCCTGAAATATTCGACCTGAATAAAAGGATACTCCTTTTCAAAAGCTTCCTTGACCGGACGCACGACCTGATCAACAATCAGCGTGCTGTACCAAAGCAATTTGCCCTCTTTCTTCGCCCCCTGCTCTAGAACCTTCTGCCGGTCCGGTCCCTTCAAAAGGGCAACCTCCTCCACTGTCAGCGCCCCGGCTTCCCGCGGCACGGAAACTAGCACGACTTCAACGCATAGAATGACGGCGACCAACGACCAAAGGGGACTGACGTTTACTCTCATCCTCTGATTCCTCCACGGATTGAATAACATTTAACGAAAGGCTAAACCTACGGGAAACAATCTGTCAAGGGGGGCCGCTAGCTTTCTGGCTTTTGCGCAATACTTTTTTGTTCTCCCTCTCCCGCCGACTGGGAGAGGGTAAGGGTGACCTTCTCCCTCATGGAGAAGGAAATTTTACCAGTCATTTGCAAAATGGCTGGAAAGCTCAATGTGGTCAAACGTGCGTTGAGTTTTCTCATGTGCTTCATTGGAATTGATATTGGAGGTACGAAAATACGCGGTGTTCTGTGGAACGGCAAGAGAGTGGTTCGAGCACACGAATTTCCGACGCCGAAGAATAAAACCAATTTTAAAAAAAGTATCGTTACGCTCACTTCCCGGCTGAGCCGCCAAAAACCTATTAACAAAATCGGCGTAGGCGCTGCTGGCATTGTCGAGAAAACAACCCTTATCTTCAGCCCCAATATTCCCTACATCAAAAACTTTGATTTCAGATCTCTCTACCCACGTGGGATCTCGCTACAATTGGATAACGATGCGCGCTGTTTTGCCCGTGCTGAGTTTCTCGGAGGAGCAGGCCGTGGGGCAAAGAGCCTATTTGCTCTTACTATTGGAACGGGGATCGGCAGGGCCTATGGTAAGAATGGCAAAATTATCAGGCTCAAAAAATTTGAATATCCGGAGCGCTGGGAAGGGAAATACCAGGCCATACGAGACTTAAGGGATGATAATAGGCTGATAGAATTCTTAAGCCAGAAACTCGTACCCTTGATGATGCCTTTCAGGCCAGAGGTCATTGTGATCGGCGGGGGAGTTTCGGAACGCCGTCGCTTCTTGCCCAGGCTTTGCGCGGCTCTTACCGCCCACGGTCTCAAAAGCAAAATACGCCGCGCCCGGCTTGGCAAAAATGCGGTCGCAGTCGGCGCCGCCTTACTTCTGCGCGGTTAAGATGCTCGGCGGATGGCTTGACACCACGCAGGCTTTCCTACTAGAAGACAGTCACGCCATGATTACCAAAATCGTCATAGAAAAGAGAGAGCCCCTCGCCAGCGGCCACGAGTTTCCTGTCACCGGCGCTTATGAGAAGCTCGTCGGCAAGGCTTACGGAGAAGTCGATCCCAAGAGCCCGTTGAATAAGATCCTTGTCAACCTGGACAAAGCGCCAAGGAATAAAAAGGGAAAGGTCGAGTACTGGACCGACATCTATATCCTGAAACCTATGGATATGAACCGAGGTAACGGGAAGATTTTTTATGACGCCCCAAACCGGGGCAGTAAACGCATCCTCATGTTTCTCAGCGATGCCCCGGAAAGCAACGACCCCGGCACACTCCAGCACGCAGGCAACGGCTTTCTCATGCGTCAAGGTTACACGATTGTTTGGTCAGGATGGCAAGGGGATCTAACGCCAGGGGAGAACTTCCTTATTATGGGGGTGCCGGCAGCAAGCAATAATGGCAAAGAGATCATTAAAACTGTCCGTACCGAAATAGTGGTAACCCGGGAAGGAGTTATGTCCCAGCCTTTAAGCGCAGACAACCGGGTGATGAGCTACGAGGCGGCGACCACGGATAAATCCCAGGCCTCCCTCACGGTGCGAGAGAAATCCTATGATTCCCGCGCTCCGGTTCCCAGCTCCGAGTGGGAGTTTGCGTCGTGCAAAAAGGACAAAGACACAGGCAAAATCGAGATGAAACCGAGCACCAAAGACCTCTGTCTCCTTTCGGGATTCAAGCCCGGGTATATCTACGAGTTCATCTACCCCGCTAAAAACCCTCTAGTCTTAGGATTGGGCTTTGCCGGTGTGCGCGATCTGATATCTTTCCTGCGCTACGAGACTAAAGATGGTGCCGGTACCCCCAATCCTCTGGCATTTGGTAATGATAGGACCGGCATCAAAAGAGCTTACGCCTGGGGCCGCTCGCAAAGCGGGAGATTTCTCAGGGACCTTGTCTACCATGGATTCAATGAGGATGAGTCCCATAGACAGGTCTTCGAAGCGATTTCGCCCCACGCAGCCGGGGGCGGAAGGCTGTATTTGAACTACGAATTTGCCCGGCCTGTCACCTCCTCCCAGCAGCATACCAACCAGCTTGATCCTGAGCTTTTCCCCTTCGCCTACAGTATCTTGAAAGATCCCCAAACGGGAAAAGAGGATGGGATCCTCAAGCGCCCCAAGACCGACCCATACATCGTCCACACTCAGACCTCCACCGAATACTGGCAGAAGAGAGGTGCCCTGGCCCATACCGACGGTAAGGGGAAGGATATCGCGGCGCCGGATAAGGCACGCATCTACACCATTGCGAGTGCGCAGCATAACACCCCTTTTGGATCTACACCGAGGAAAGGTAACTGTCAGCAGCTCACGAATCCCATGCCGATTGGCGATGCGCTACGCGCGCTGATTGTGACCATGGACCGCTGGGTCAATGAGGGACTCCCGCCGCCAGCTAGTCAGATCCCCAGGGTTAGGGACGGAACTTTGGTGCGTGCAGATCAAAAGAGCAATGGCTTTCCTAAGATTCCTGGAGTCCGGTACACTGGTCTTTACAACCGCCAGCTCTTTCTAGACTACGGACCCGATCTCAAGCGCGGCATAATCGACGTTCATCCCCCGAAACAGATAAAAAACGGTGAGTATAAGATCCTGGTGCCTAAAGTCGATGCGGATGGAAACGAATTAGCAGGGATTCGCCTCCCTACGATCCGCGTTCCTCTGGCAACTCACACTGGCTGGAACCTCCAGCATCAGGGGCTGGCAGAGGATGAATTGTGCGGGCTGCTTGGCTCTTATATTCCCTTTTCCAAGACAAAAGAGGAGAGGGAGAAGAGCGGTGATCCTAGACCATCCGTTGAGGAAAGATACAAAGACCATGCCGATTATATTCAGAAGATAAGCCGGGAGGCCAGAGCCATGATTGAGGAGAGGTTTCTCCTGCCGGAGGACGCGGAGAGAATCATCGAGGAAGCGAAGAATGATCTTCTTCCTCGCAATCTTTTCAACCCTTGAACCCTGGAACCCTTGAACCCGAGCGCTAGCGCGAGCCTTCGTAGAGACGCTTGATGAAACCGCTTTTGTCCAACTCGCCGATGAAGCTCGGGTCCATGAACTCCTCGGGCTTGCGACCCCGGATCTCCGGTCTCGTCCCCGCGACGTAGTCGTATGTGGCCTCCAGCCCCTGCATGATCGGATAAGGTACGGATATGAAATCCTGCTTGAAGATTTCGTAGGAACCTTCCAGGATTTCCCGGTCGTTGACTTTTAGATACTTGCTCAAGACCTTCAGGCTGAAGTCTTTGTGGGTCTTGAAATAGGCGATGGCTTCTACATGGGATCTGACCATCCTCAGCACCGTGTCGCGATCTTCCTGTATGGTCTTGCGCCGGGTAACCACGGACATCGAAGGATAAACGACCTCTTTCCTGGCATCAATTAACGTTCGGAATCCCATCCGCGCCCCTTGCACGTCGGTAGGATAAGAGACATCCGCGGCATCCACCGCGCCCGACGCAAGAGCCTGAAGCCGCTCCTGTGGGGTGCCGATCGAGAGCCAGGTGATTTCCCGGTTAGGGTCCAAGCCATGCTTTCGTAGGATGTATTTAAAGAGAAAATCTCCTAAAGAGCCCAAGCTTGAGGTCGCAATTTTTTTTCCCTTGAGATCTTCGGGCCTTTTAATCTCCGGCTTGACCAGCAGTTTGCTCTGAACCCCGGGAACCGTATGAGCCACGTTCACCAGATCAGCGCCGCTGAGATCTGCCAGCATCACGGTCGGAAGTGCAACCGGGGCGGCAAAGAGGCTGCCGCCGAGGATAGCCACCGAGGTTTGGCCCGAGCCTTTAAGCAAGATCAACTCGACATCGAGTCCGTTTTTCTCGTAGATCTTCGCATCTTTGGCGATCCAAGGAATCCACTGCGACGCGGACATCGACGTTACGCCCCAGCGGATCTTCTTGAGCGGCTTCTCCTGCGCCTGGCTATAACCTTCAGCGACAAAGACAAAAATCGTGGACAAAAGAAGCATAGCGGAAAGAATGTTCCTGGCGAATTTTTGAACCATGTCTATCCTCGTTTTGGCTCTTTTCCTTTTGCCTTTTTACTTCTTACCGTTGCCTATTGTCTACCGCCTTCTGCCTTCTGCCTGATCCGCATTTCCTACCTCCTTGCATGGAGGGATTTAAGAAATCCGCTCTCTTCGATCTTTTTTAAAACACTCATATCGAAAAATTCTCTCGGCCTCATACTGGCTGCCTTGGTTTGCTTCACAGCCAAAAAATCTAGCACAGCTTGAATCCCTTCTGGCGTGGCATAGGGCATATCCGGCATGATCTCCGCGTAATAACTCCGCCCCTCTTCTGCTCTTGCCCGGTCACTCATCCGCATGTATTTCATGATTGACCGAAGGGTCTCTTCTTTGTTCGTCTTATAGAAAAAGGTTCCCTCCACGTATCCTTTGAGGAAGCGTTCCACGAGGTCGGCATGGGTCTTGATATAGGGACCCATGGCCGCAACCGAACTACCGGCATACTGAATCTCCTGCTTGCGCATATCCGCAAGCATCGTAAAACCCGCCTCCCTCGCCATACTGCTGAAAGGAGGCGCCAGTGGAGTGGCAGAAATGAAACCGCTCTGGAGCGCCGACAGACGGCCCTGTTGACTCCCGGCAACAGAAATAAAAGTGACGTCTTTATCCGGCTCGAGCCCCGCCTTGCGGAGGAACAAACGCATTGCCGTATCCGCCGCAGCTCCCGGTCTTGTGCCTGTAACTTTTTTCCCTTTAAGTTCCTTTGCACTCTTGATCTCCGGGCTGGCAAATATCATGTATTCGAATCGGTTAGACTGCACGGCAAGGATCATTACATCTGCACCGCCTAGGCGGGCGCTTATAGTTGCTGTCGTGCCAGCATGCAGAAACTGCACATCTCCTGAGGTCAATGCCGCCAAGGAATTGATGCCCCCTCCGATATAAATCGGCTCTACATCCAAGTTATATTTGGCAAAGATTCCGGCGTCCCGGGCAACTGGAATTACAGCAGTGTTCGCTGAAATAGCCCCCAACGCAACGCGAATCTTTTCTCGCGCCGTCTGCGCGTTGACTGCGCTGGAGTCCAGAAGAGCGAACAAAACAGATAGGCAAGTAAATGCCGCTATTCCAGCAACTGTGCCGTTCCGAACCTCCTCTCCCTCGACGGGAGAGGACAGAGGTGAGGGTGATGGAATATCATCGTACCCCCTCACCCTTTCCCTCTCCCGCAAGGGGCGAGGGAAAACTACTCTTGCGCATCTCTGAAGAAATAGTGCGGTTTGACGAATCATGGGGAAGACCAATTCGATAAGTTTAGATTTCGTACACTCGCGCGCTCTAACTCGTTCCTATTCTTCCTCATACTGTTCTTTCAGCTTGGCCACCACCGTCGGGTCCGCCAGGGTCGTGGTATCTCCCAGCGCACGGCTGTCCGCGATGTCGCGCAGTAGACGGCGCATGATTTTGCCGCTGCGCGTCTTGGGAAGCTCCGCCGCGAAGAGAATCTCGTCCGGCCGAGCGATCGGACCGATCTTCTTGGCCACATGGCCCTTGAGTTCGTCTGCCAGTCCCGGAGAGTTCTCCACTCCCGCCTTGAGCGATACAAAGGCGCAGATGGCCTGCCCCTTGATCTCGTGCTGCTTGCCGATGACTGCTGCCTCTCGCCTGCTCATTTGATCACTTTGTCCGCCCGCGCCAGCACGTTGGGCGGAATCGTAAGCCCGATCTGCTTTGCTGCCTTAAGATTGATAATAAACTCAAACTTCATCGGCTGCTCGACGGGTAGGTCGGCAGGCTTGGTGCCTTTGAGGATTTTGTCCACGTAAGTAGCGGCGCGGCGATAGAAATCGAGAGTGCTCACGCCGTAGGACATAAGCCCGCCAGCTTCCACATCTACCCCCCTACGGTGTATCACCGGCAGCCGATTCTTTACCGCGAGCTCTGTAATTACTTTTCCATGAGTAGTTAAAGTTGGGCCCGACAACTGGATAACGATGGCGTTAGCCCGTCCCTTTACTGCGGCATGGAAGGCGGGCTCGATATCCTTCGGACTCCGTACATCGACGTGTTGAACCTTTACACGCAGCGCATCCGCGGCGAGGTCGAGCTCTTTTTTAATTCGCGCGTAATCCTGGCTGGTTGAACTCGCGAAGACCGCTACGCGGGAAAGTCCGGGAACGATCTCCTTCAGAAGCTCCACCTGTTTTCCACTTAGCTCCGGGCGAAGCGTTGCCAACCCAGTAATATTTCCCCCCGGCCGCGCGAGGCTCGCGACGAACCCGCTTGCAACAGGGTCGCCACCTTGAATCATGACGATCGGAATTGT
>JAHFAO010000086.1 GCA_023250515.1 Deltaproteobacteria bacterium
CAACCGTAGTTGGAGATGATCAGCATAACGGATTCTCTTTCTCAATTCTACACTCTCCGACGCACAGGACAGGTGTTTGGGTCTGCCTTTTTGGGGCAGACAGTATCCGACGATAAACCAGTCGAGCAGCCGACGAAGTTTGAGTTCATCATCAACCTGAAGACGGCAAAGCAGATCGGTGTGACGATTCCGCAGTGGGTGCTGATGCGGGCGGACAAGGTGATTAAGTAATTTTGGATTTTAGATTTTCGATTGCCGATTTTAGATTGTGGATTATTTCTAGAAGGCTAAAAGGGAAGGCTAAAAGGTGTCAGGAACCATTTACCTCGGGCGTTAGCCCCGCGTATCTACCGCTTGACTCGAAGTGCTGCCTGTGTGTACATTGTAATCACGTCGGTAAGGTGGGTTCTATGAAGACTCGTTTAGTTCGCATTGGGAATTCCCGAGGCGTCCGACTCCCCAAGCCCTTGATCGAGGAAGCTGGTCTCGCTGAGGAGGTTGATCTCAGTGTTCGGAAAGGTGCTATTATTATCGCCCGAGCTACTGGTCTACGGTCCGGCTGGGTTGAAGCTGCCAAGCAGTTGCGGGAGCGCCATGGGGACCGCCTCCTTGACGAACCCACGCCAACGCGCTTCGACGATGAGGAGTGGGACTGGTAGTGTCGAGAGAGGTCCGTCGTGGCGAGGTTTTTCTTGTTGATCTCAACCCCACTCGTGGCAGCGAGATTCGTAAAACTCGGCCCTGCGTGATTGTTTCGCCGGACGAATTGAATGCATATTTGCGTACCTTTATCGTTGCGCCTCTGACCACTGGAGGACATCTCTATCCGTTCCGGATTCCTTGCCGTTTCCGGGAACAAGCGGGTTACGTCGTATTAGACCAGATTCGCACGGTTGATGGCGAGCGGTTACTGCGTCGCCTCTGCAAACTTACACCGGCGACTCTGAATAGAGTGCTTGCAGTTTTACAGGAAATGTTCGCACCATAGGGCAGTAGGCTAACCCCGTGCCGGAGACGCATCGCTGAGCGGCTTGTGGTAATGGAACGGACATTGTGTTTTGAATCTGAGTCGTTAATATCAATCAATGATGCTCTTTAAGTCTGATGTCGAGCCAGTTGGCCTTGTGAAGACCTAATGTTTTGTTCGGTACAGCTTAGCCGCTATCCGTTAGCTAAATTTGTATGAGCACTCTCTCCTGTGGGACGATAAACTCGAAGCCTCCGTCTTTAAGCGCCGCAGTATGTTCGATCTGAATCCCGCCGAAACCTAACTCCACCAAGGCTACCTCAATATTGACCACCATATTGGGTTCCAGTGGAATATCAGTAGTCTCAGGGAGAAAGGGACTCGCAAGTTTTTTCGGCTCGCCTAACTCGAAGGGAAACTCCCGCGCCTCGATGCCGATGGTATGGCCGACAAAATCTTTCTTGAGATTCGGGACTCCTCCCTTACTGATTCCTTGATTTAACGCCTCGAGGAGTTGCGATGGCCGGCATCCCGGTCGCAGGATCTCGAGACAAGCTGCAATCGCTCCTTGGCCCGCAGCAAACAACCGCGCTTGCTTTTCCGTAGCCTCTCCAAGCACGCCGGTGCCGCAGGTGTCGGCATGGTAGGAGTCGAGGATGGAGCCGGCATCTGAGCGCAGGAGATCTCCAGCTTCCAACCTTTTCGCGCTAGGAGGGAAGATTCCTTCTGATCTCCTTCCCGACCCCAGGTGCAGCCATTCCACTTGTCCCCTTTCTTTGGCGATCTCTCCGTGAAACTCTCCGGCCAGTTCGAGCTCACTACAACCTACGTATGCCTTTTTGAAGATTGCTTGCATAGCCTTCTCATTGAGCGCGGCGGCTTTTCTCAGGCGCTCGATCTCATCTTGAGTCTTTACCATACGAATGAGACGAAAGAGATCACTGGCGTCGGAAAATTTTGCTTGCGGCAGCGCAACGCGCAAAGAGTTCTTAATCTCTACGGCCATCCCCTCGTGATCCAGAGCAATATGGGCATGGGCCAAACCTCTTTCATCCAGCAGACGAGCCAGAGCCTCGGCCGCATTTTTCCCTTTAACCTTCGTCTCCTCCAGCGCAGATAGAAACCTCTCTTCTTCAAGCGTCTTGGGTCCTTTCCCCTCATAACGGACTTGGTGCGGTCGGCCATAGGTGTAAATCTCTTCTATCCATGAGGGGTAAGCGGCTACATAGGTCGCTTCACCGGGATAGATGAGAAGAGCAAGACTTTGATCCTGATCGCGGGGGAAGACAACAAAATTGGGCCGCTGGAAATATTTATGTACGGCTTGCCCCCACGGAGCAAAATCACTTAAGTAAGTGACATTTTCTCGCGTTGCGGCGACGAGGCCGTCAACAGAAAACCTCTTCATGAGGCTAAGAGCGCGATCTCGGTTAAACAGCATCCCTGTTACCTATAGAGACTATCGATAAAGCCGGAGTCATCCAACTCTTTCACAATACCTAGCTCGACGAATTGCTCGGGTCTTGCATGCCGAGCCCGCTCATCTTTAAGCGCGATATTATCAAGAATGGTCTTAACACCACTGACCGTGGGATAAGGCTTCTTGGAGAAAAGTTTATTAACGTTTTC
Source organism: Deltaproteobacteria bacterium (assembly GCA_023250515.1). GTDB lineage: Bacteria > Desulfobacterota > Binatia > UBA9968 > UBA9968 > JAHFAO01. The sequence goes on from JAHFAO010000086.1 coordinate 2,597, forward strand.
CTCATATTGGGCCTCTAGAGATTCCCGATCATCGACGCGGAGATGCCTGGCCATGAGCCTTAACGTATCCTCCTTACGGCTCTTCATTTGGTTGATCCCATCAATGATGGCTTTGGAATAATTCAGCACGATCCTCCTATTCCGCGCCAAATAGGACCGCGTCGTAGCCACGGCTGTATGTTGATATTCTATACCGGCGAGGGCCATGTCTAACAGGAGCCGATGGCCCAGCCGTCTTAGAAGGAGCATCTCGCCCAGATTGTAAGCTCCCCCATGGATCGTTCCATTGTTCAAAGCACTCGAGCGGATGGCGCTATCTCCGAGGGCCAGGATGGTTACATCCTTATCCGGGTCAATTCCCAATTTTTTCAGTCCAAATCGGAGAGAAAAATCCGAGGAGGAACCAAGGGTGCTGACCCCCATCTTTTTCCCTCTCAGTTGAGAGGGAGAGACGATGTCCTTATGCACGACAAGGTAAAAGGGCATGGTGTTGACTAAACCTAGAAAGATAACTACGTCGCTCCCGCCCAGCGTGCCTAGGACAAAAGGAGGACCGGCGGCATGAATAATTTGAGCATCCCCAGAAACTAAAGGCACAACCGCCTTTGCCCCTGGAATATGACCGACGATCTCCGCATCGAGACTGTACTTTTTAAACAGGCCAAATTCCTTGGCCACATACATGACCATGTGACTTGAAGCGAGGCTGCCAAATCCTGTCCTAACCTTGTCTGCCGCACGAAGGGGAGAGACAAGAAACAAGATGAGAAAAAACCAACAGGAAGCGAGCCAGGATTTATTTTTCATCTCTACGTCCCTTTAAGGGCCTTCTGCTGATAGGAAGGATCAGCATACTTCTCCGGTGAGGATAGAGGGGGTTTCATCTGCCCGGTTTCAACCATGAGGTCAAGGATCTGTTTTATCCCCTCCATACTAAGGTTACCCGACTTGACCAACCCTACACCGACAAAGGAGTCGTAGCTCCCCGGCACATGGCGTTCGTCTATGGGAACCTTCTTTTTAAAGATCGCGATCGCCTCATCACGATTATTCGGGTCCAAGAGCCAATCCACAGCCTTAATGTAGGCGCGGAGGTAACGGACGAGCGTCGCCTCATTCTCTTTTGCCCAACTTCGTCGCGCGCCACCTGAAGAGCCGGGAAAATCAGGGAAGTGTTCCGCCAGTCCGGTCAGTCTGGGAAATCCTTGGGAGATCGCATCCAAGCTCAGGGGAGGGTTAAGGAATGTCCCTTGCGCTTTGCCCTCCTTGACGGCGAGAAATCGCTTTTCCGCTCCTCCAAGGTTAGGCAGCAGTTTGTAATCGCGAGGTGGGAGACCGTCTTTGGCAAAGACTTTCTGGAAAAGGAGCCAATATCCTGTCGTAGGACGGTCCAAAGCGATCGTCTTTCCCCTGAGTTCGCCAATTGAACGGATCTGGGGATGGACTACAAAGTCGAAGATGGGTCGAGAGATCGTCATAAACACGAAAAGCTCCCTCCCCCTTTCGGCAGCTCGAATGAAATGGTCCGCGGCTTGATGGGTTATGTGGTAAGTGCCTTGAGCCAGGCCGTCAATCTGCCGGCCTGAGTCTCCCGTAGCGACAATCTCTACACTCAGCCCCTCCCGATTGAAATAGCCCTTTTCCTCAGCCACGAATAACGGCCAGTTGTTGGCCGATTGACTGATCACACCTACCTTGAGTGTCTCTGCCGGGCTTCCTGTTGTAAAAAGCGTAGATTCAACGAACAGTAACAGACTAATAAATCTCATGGACCGCTTCATAGTTCTGCTCCTCATCATTACCATTCCATGGTGAATGATAAGTGATTTTTCTAATCCTTATCGATCATCTTTAGATCTATTTCAAGGGTAGGGAAAAAAGGGAGACCTAAAACAAAAGGGTAACTCAGCCCCTGTGCCAAGAAGAAGCGGAGTATTCTGATAAGAGCACGCTAAAAAGGATATTTAATGATAGGAGATGTTCCCGCCTCCCTCGTCTTCATCGGCGTCGAGTAGGGGTTTGCGTCCGGCAAAACCGTCCTCAATGCGATGCCAATAGCCGATGCTCTCCTCACCGAAGCGCCAACAGAGAAATACAATCTCCCCTCCCCAAGGACAGGGAAAATCCACCAATCCTTGCTCGATGCCCTTACACACACAGCCGTGGCTATTGATCTCCTCCACTAAGCCCTTGACCTCATGAATCAGACGCGCAATCGCCTCATTTTCCTGCAAGCGGTCCATGAGGTCCGGCCTATTGGGGGCGATCCGCTCTTCGCGGATCACCGTCTCGCTCTTCTTTCTCAGAAACTCAAGGTTGTCTAAGATCCGCTCCATCAAAGGTCGCAGAGTCGGAAGGAGGTCATTGGCCTCCGCCACCGTAAAGAGACGGGGAAAAACCTGCGACGAGGCCATCCTCTACCACCTTTCCATTAACTAAGAGTGGGGCGCTGTAGGGCCATGCCCTTTTTGATTTCCCGCAGTAACGCAATATTGTCCGTATGGCCAGTCATGTGGGCTGTAATCATGCCTCGGATCGGGCGTCCCAGGAGATAAAAGTCACCGACGATATCTAGAATCTTGTGGCGAGCGAACTCATTGGCAAATCGCAGCTCTGTGTTAATGACCTTCTCGTCGTCGATGAGGATACAATTGCTGAGTCTGCCGCCATTCACTAGCCCCAACTGCTCTAGCTTCTCGATGTCCTTGAGAAAGCCGAAGGTCCTAGCCGGCGCGATCTCCTCCTTGAAAGACTCTGGGCCCTTATAGACGTAGGTATATTCCTGGACTCCTACCGGGTTGGGGTAGTTGAGGAGATAGCGGACACCAAAGGTATCCGCGGGCTCGATGCTGATGCACTCTCCACCTTTTACACCGATTTGATAGGGTCGGTCGACAACGATCTCAGACCATTCCTCTTCCTCCTCCTTGACCCCTGCCTCCTCGATCAGATGACAAAACTCCAGAGCGGACCCATCCATAATAGGAATCTCGCCTTGCATCTTTACCAGCAAATTGCTGATTCCATAACTGTGCAGTACAGCCAGAAAGTGCTCTACGGTCCCCACCTGAATCCCTTTGCCCCGAAGCGAGGTAGCGTAACCCGTTGACCCCACATAATCCAGATACGCAGGGACGGTTGCATCGGCTGAGATTCCGCTAAAAAGGATCCCGCTATTGGGAGGAAGGGGATGGAGAATAACACCGGTCTTAATACCAGAATGGAGTCCCTGACCGGAAATCACTACGCTCTTCTTCAAGGTCTTCTGCTTGAAGCTCCTCACCGCAGCTTTCACGGACCTCGAGGTTCGCGGGCGCCGCCCACCTTTACCCTTCTTTGGCCTTCCGCCATCTCTCTCGGGTATCTTGAATGCAGGAGATTGCGCGAGGGCACGACGAGCTGCCAACAACAAACCATCCAGGGATAGAGGCTTTTCGATGAAGTCAAACGCCCCTAGCTTGGTGGCCGCCACTGCTGTATGAATATTTCCATGGCCCGAGATCATGATCACATGAACCTCGGGCTCCTCTTCCTTAATCTGCTTGAGAAGGCCGATTCCATCTACCCCGGGCATCCATATATCCAGAAGAACAAGATCAGGACGTTCCTTGCGGATCAGATCCAAGACTTTGGTTCCGTCGGAGGCCTCGATGACCCGATAGCCCTCGTCGCTCAGGATCTCCCGTACAGATTCCCTAATCCCTTCCTCATCATCGACGACGAGGATCGTTTTTTCCTTGGATTTCACTCTTAGGTTCCCCACGCCTTTTCCCCCTTGAACTCTAAGTGTGCCTGGTCCCGGACTGGCAATTCAATGACAAATCTTGTTCCTTTTGGCTCGTTAGGCCGTACCCGAATATAGCCCCGATGATCTGCTACGATGGCGTTGACGATCGTTAGTCCCAAACCGGTCCCTTCCTTTTTGGTTGAAAAGTAGGGCTCAAAGATCTTTGCCCTTACCTCAGGGGCAAGACCACAGCCATTATCTGCCACCTCTAACCGCACGATTCCAAAGGAAGGTTCATATGCCGTGGAGATCTTGACTTCTCCTTTTTCCTCCACTGCAGCCACCGCATTGTCTAAAAGATTAATTAGGACCCGCTTGATTTGGTCTCGGTCCAATTCTAGCAGCGGGATATTCCCCCGCTGGAATTGAAAACTAATCCCTTTATGCCCTTCCTTAAAAAGAAAGAGGGCCTCTTTCACAATCTCGTTAAGGTCATTCGGGGTCAGCTCCGCCGCAGGGAGGCGAGCAAACTGAGCAAATTCGTTAACCAAGTTCTTTAGCTCCTCGACTTGCTTGATGATTGTTGAAGTGCATTTATCCAAAATCGCTCCATTCCCCTCCAGCGCCTTCGCATAGCGCTTCCTGAGCCGCTCAGCGGAAAGCTGGATCGGGGTTAACGGATTCTTGATCTCGTGGGCGATTCTTCGCGCCACCTCGCGCCATGCCTCCATCCTCTGAACCTTCTGGATCTGGGTAATGTCCTCCAGGAAAACCATGACCCCTAGCATCTTTCCTTCGTCGTCTCTCAGGGTAGCCGCGGTCACCATAGCAGTAAGGATCCGGTCGGGTAGGGGTATCTTTACCTCCCGCTCGACGCTCACACGCCCCCTGACATGCTCCATGATTTCCCGCATGACCTTCAGGTGCTCTGACTGAAAAACCTCACCGTAATTTTTCCCCAGGGCCTGTTCCGCACTTACGCCTAACATCTGCGCTGCAGCCCTATTCATTGTGGTGACACTTCCCGCCGGATCCACAGAGATCACCCCTGCGGTAATATTGGCCAGGAGGGTCTCCATGTATCGTCCCCTTCTTTCGAGCTCCGAATTGATCTGTTTCAAATCCCGCGTCATTTGGTTGAAGGAACCCACCAGAGTCCCAATCTCGTCATCCCCGGGCGACTCAATCTGATAATCCCAATTCCTGTTGGCCACCTCATGGGTTCCCTCTGCGAGTCTCTGGATCGGTACGGTAATCCCCTTGGCCAGATAGAGGCCAAACCAAGTCGCCGAGAAAATGATCACCAGGGTGATCAGGAGCAAAGTCAGGATATAGCTGTTTTTGACCGGTTTTTTCAGAATCGTCAGATGCTTGTGCTGTTCGTAGGAGCGCGAAATCTCAGAGACCCGCTTCGTGATGCTTTTGGGCACGTAGTAATCTACAACCACTGCCCCTAAAATCTTTCGGTCCCTGCTGTAGACGGGCACCCCGCCTCGGATAATATCCCCCTCACCAAGGGCCTGGGTCCCTGTTGCTTCCAAGCCGCGGAGGGCACGGGTGAGAAAATCGGGTTCGGGTTTAATCGTCACACCGGTCGGTACCTGATCGTTGAAGGCGACCACAAGGAGCTGATGGTCAGGAGAAAAGACTTCGACGGTTCCCAGATTGTACTCGCGTTGCTTCGTCTGGATAAATTCCTTGAGTTCCCCGATGCGGTCCGGGTCGAAGAGCCCTTCCTGGGTGATACGTTGACTCACTTGGCGGGCATAGAAAAGGGCATTATTGGCAGAATTCTGATAGTAGGTTTGGCCGATCTCCAGCGACCCTTGAAGGGCATTCTCTACCCGGACGTCGAACCATCTCTCGAAGGAGCGCGTCACAAAACCCCCAGCGATAATAAAAAGCATCAGGGTAGGAACGAGGGAAAGGGCAATGAAGGCCAGGACCAGACGGACCCGCAGACGGGAGCCTAGGATGCCCCTCTTTCGCTCAAAGAGAAGCTTCACCAGGTTTCGCACCACCAGAAAGACCAGAAGGATGAGTAAGATGATATTGATGTTTAGAAGGAGGAAGAAGGCGATGTTGCTGCTCAGCGAATATTCAGTGGAGACCTCAGGATGCTCGACTTCGAAAAAGGCGAAAAGGAGCACCATCAGGATGGTGACGAGGATCACCCACCATTCCCGCTTTCTCCGTTTGGCCTCTTCTTGCCTCAAACTATCTTCTAATACCTTTGATTTGTCCGATGCTTCCATGATTTTTAGACTTGTCTAAGAGGTCGAAAAAACTAGCGAATTTTACCTCCTAAAAAGATAAAGGACAAGGGTTAAAATCAGGCTTATGAGCAGGCAAGTAGTCAGAGGAAAATAAAAACTAAAGCGCTCCCTCTGGATATGAATGTCCCCTGGGAGCTGACCCAACCAGGGGATTTTAACTCCGATAGAAAAGATCACCCCCAAGACGATAAGGAGGATCCCAAGCAAGATAAGTGTCCTACCAAGAATTCCCATCTGTCCCCTCGCCCATTTAACCCTTAATCGCTTTAACTTTTCTCAAAAGAGACTCTCCTGCTTCTTAGACTTCACTGACAGCCCCATACCTTGCTTGCGACCAAAATGTTCATAAGCTAAAGACGTTGCGACACGACCTCTCGGGGTTCGGTGCAAAAAGCCAGCCTGGATTAAAAACGGTTCATAGACATCCTCAATCGTGTCCTTTTCCTCTCCAATAGAAGCTGCCAAAGTATCCACACCCACAGGACCTCCGGCGAATTTGTCTATCAAGGTGAGCAGGAGCATCGTATCCATTTTATCGAAACCCATCGGGTCAACCTCTAACATCCGCAAGGCCTCATCCGTAACCTGCTTCGTGATCTTCCCGGCCGCCTTGACCTGAGCATAATCGCGCACGCGGCGCAGAAGGCGATTGGCAACCCTCGGGGTTCCCCGAGATCGCCGAGCAATCTCTGCCAATCCTTCATGCTCGTCTGCTACACCCAGCAGAGAAGCGGAACGCTTAAGGATCTGCGTCAATGCCTCAGACGAGTAAAAGTCTAGGCGAAAGATAGCCCCAAAACGATTCCGTAAAGGAGACGTGAGCAGCCCCGAACGCGTGGTCGCGCCTACCAGCGTAAAGCGCTTCAAGTCCAGCTTGATCGACCTAGCAGATGGACCCTGGCCGATCATGATATCAATCTGATAGTCCTCCATCGCCGGATAGAGGACCTCTTCCACTACATGGTTCAGCCGATGAATCTCGTCAATAAAAAGGATATCCCCTTCTTCTAAGTTCGTCAGCAGCGCGGCCAAATCTCCGGGCCTTTCCACCACCGGGCCAGAGGTCGCCTTGATATTGACTCCCATCTCTCGGGCGATGATATAGGCGAGAGAGGTCTTCCCCAAACCGGGCGGACCATGGAAGAGAATATGGTCCAAAACGTCCTTTCGCCCCCGTGCCGCGTCAATGGCCACTTTGAGATTCTCCTTAACCTGTTCCTGCCCCACGTAGTCCTCGAAGGCACGGGGCCGGAGGCTAAGCTCATACTTCAAATCCTCCTCTGTCCTCTTGGGAGAGATCTGGCTGGAATCCATGGTCATTAATCGTTATTGGTTACTCGTTATTCGTGGATTTGCAACTCGATGCGACGTTATTTCCTAAAGTCGATTATACGAGTCAACGATTAACGAGTAACGATTCAGCGACTCAGTCGGCGCAGCGCCTCCTTCAAGACCTCCGGCAGCGGCCTTTCGCCACGCTGCGTGATCTCGCGCACACTCTTCTCAGCATCTGGCCGCCGATAACCCAAGTTCACGAGCGCGGAGACCGCATCTTGCATCAGTTGTGGGCCGTCACCCTGTCCTGTCTCTTCAGTCCGGAGAGTCAAAAATTTATCTCTCAACTCTACGACCATCCGCTCGGCAAGCTTTTTCCCTACTCCCGGGATGGAAACGAGTCGTAGCTGATCCCCCTCCTTGAGTGCCTGAGCCAAGTCATCCGCCGGGATGCCCGACAGAATATTAATAGCCAACTTTGGCCCAATCCCCGCGACATTATTCAGCAAGAGAAAAACCTGCTTTTCTCCCTGTTCCAGAAAGCCGAATAGCTGCAAGGCGTCTTCTCTGAGATGGGTGTGAACGTAAAGGCTGACAGGTTCACCGACCTCTGGCAACCGATAGAAAACATTGAGGGGAATGTAAAGATGGTATCCAACTCCCCCAACGTCAACGATAACCTCGCCGGGCACCTTGTGGGCAAGGGTCCCACTAATCTTTGCAATCATTTCGTTACTCGTTATTCGTTGATTCGTTACTCGTGACTCTTTCCGGTTGTTAATTGCTGGTTTGTGTGTTCCTAGGCATTGGAAAAACGATTACACGAATAGACGATTAACGAATAACTTTATCCCTCGCCATTTTCGATGGTAGCACGGCTTGTCGACCTGCAGGAAGCGCACCCATCACTCGAGTGTGAAAGGCACATTGATGGAGATAACAGATGGCGGCAGCAAGGGCATCAGCCGCATCTCCGGGGATCTTCCCAGAAAGGTGAAGGAGGGAGGCAACCATTTTTTGCACCTGCTCCTTGGTCGCTTGACCGTAACCGACGACGGCTAGTTTGATCTCAGCGGAGGCGTATTCATGAATAGCAATATCTCTCTCGGCAGCGGCCAGCATGGCCACCCCACGGGCCTGCCCAAGCTTCAGCGCGCTTTGTGCATTGCGAGCGAAAAAGACCTTCTCTAAGCTTATCCCTTGCGGCTCATAGCGCGTGAGGATTTCTTGAAGCCCATGGTAGATCCGGCTCAATCGGCTTGCCAGCCCTCGGCTTCCCGAAGATCCGATCGTACCGTGCGCCAGATGAAGAATGGATCCCTCCACCATTTCCACGACTCCCCAACCCGTGATGACCGTACCAGGATCAATTCCCAGAACGCGCTGACTCGGCTGAGAAGGCCCAGCATGATGACCCCTAACTGATCCAAGATCCATTAACTCGCGTTCTCTATATGAGTTCGTTGGGAATATCAAAGTTGGCTGCCACGTTCTGCACGTCATCATGGTCCTCAAGTTCCTCGGTAAGCTTCAGAATCTGCTCTGCGTATTTCTCATCCAGCGTCACCGTACTCTTGGGCACCATGGTTACCTGCGCGGTTACCGTTTCCACTTTTTGTCGCTCCAGGTACTCCCTGACTTTCTCGAAATCTTCGGGCCGCGTAACGACCTCAAAAAGCCCATCTTCCTCGCGCACATCTTCGGCTCCAACATCAAGGGCGAGGCTAACCAATCTTTCCTCTTCGATCTTAAGCTTATCAACGGTGATCAAACCCTTCTTGTCGAACATCCATGCCACACAACCGCTCTCACCTAGATTCCCCCCGTGCTTGGCGAAGAGACGCCGGATTTCCTGAACGGTGCGATTCTTATTATCCGTGAGGACCTGGACCATAATCGCCGCACCTCCCGGCCCATACCCCTCGTACTGCACCTCATCATAGGAAACGCCCTCAAGCTCGCCTGTGCCTTTTTTAACCGCCCGATCAATGTTATCGTTGGGCATACTGGCGGCCTTGGCTGCTATGATGGCCGTGCGCAGTCGCGGGTTGGCATTCATGTCTCCCCCGCCCATTCTGGCGGCAACTGTAATTTCTTTGATCAGCTTGGTAAATAGCTTCCCTCTCTTGGCATCCTTGGCTGCCTTTTTGTGTTTGATGGAACTCCACTTGGAATGGCCCGACATGAATACAAGACTCCTCTTAATAAAATGAAACTACCACAATCTTTGTTCTGGGTAAACGGTTCTCCCTATGATGAGGTGAAGGTCGAGGTACATACCCCCTCTGCTTGATTGACGCCAATTAACTTCTTATAACAGACCGAACTGTACAGTCAGCGTAGATTTGAATGGAGTTGTCTTGTACCCGGTATCGTGGGGCTACGAGTTGGACGATGCTGCGGACATTGCGGCTGACATTGTCGATGTCACTAACTGGAAACCCGTCTTGTAAGAACCTTCCGATAAGCTTTTCCGCACCCAGGGTCACAACCTGGAGCGCCTCGGGCTTGTCCTCTTTTAAGTAGTGTTCGGTACCGCGCGCGCAGTTGTCCAGTCCCATCTGCAAATTCGCCGAGATTTTTATACCCACAAACAACCGTTTATCCATATCGACCATGCTGGTTATCCCTTCATATTTATTCCGGTATCAAGCCGGTGTCATTTGTCTCAGGATTGATGCAAGTAGATCGACGGGGACTGGAACAATAATCGTATCATTTTTTTCGATGGCAACCTGGGAGAGAGCCTGCAAGAAACGGAGGTGAAGGGCCGCGGGTTGTTTGGCCATGATCTCCGCCGCATCGGACAGTTTCTGTGCGGCTTGAAACTCACCCTGCGCATGAATGACTTTGGCCCGCCTCTCCCTCTCTGCCTCCGCCTGTTTCGCCATGGCCCGCTGCATATCGTGCGGCAGATCTATGTCCTTGACTGCGACCAGGCCCACTTTGATTCCCCACGGATCGGTCTGGGCATCCACAATCTCCTGGATTTGAGCGTTAATCCTCTCTCTTTGGCTTAGGATCTCGTCCAATTCTGCCTGACCGCACACACTGCGCAGGGTGGTCTGGGCCAGTTGCGATGTGCCAAAAAGATAATTCTCAACCTGTGTGATTGCGCTGTTCGGGTCCACCACCCGAAAATAAACCACGGCAGCCACCTTCAGCGACACATTATCCCGCGTGATGACGTCTTGAGGAGATACGGTCATGGTGACGGTTCGCAAATCAACCCGGACCATTTTTTCAATGAAGGGAATGACAAAGCTGAGCCCAGGCCCGCGAAAGGAGACGAGTCGCCCCAAACGAAAGACCACCCCTCTTTGGTATTCTTTAAATATTTTGACACCGCTCAGACTAACTGCCAGAACGATGATTAAAAAAGTAATGATTGAACCAAACAAACTTTTTCCCTCTAACTATCCCGGTTCCCAATCGACCGGGTACGAGTCCATTTCGTTGATCTCTTGGCCTGGAAATGGAGGGGATCTCGTAGGTTTTGCAATTCCCGGTAGTAATAAAGCCCGGTGGGCCTT
>JAHFAO010000087.1 GCA_023250515.1 Deltaproteobacteria bacterium
TTCCTGGAATTGCATGAAGAGGGTGTCTATGTCCAGACGTGCCTCCTGGATCTCCGTCCGTCCTACCCCCTTCGCCATCATCTCAGTGAGCCGCCCTCGGGCGATGGCGATCTCACCGAGCAGGTTCAGCATGCGGTCCAGCTTCTGCACGTCTACCCGGATAGTCCCAGCACGTTCGCCCCAGCCCTGGATGTCTTCCTGTCGACGCCCCCAAGGCTTGGCGCGGCGGTCGACGGCCGGGCCAGAGACCACCTCCTCCTTGGAGGTGGTTTGGGTCCGCTCAGCCAACTGCCACAGGAGCGCCGTGTGCTCCGGTCGGATTTCCTCGCCGCCCGCCACGGCTTGAGGCACCATCTGGCGGAGGGCATCTACCGATTGGAGTAGGAGCGTGATGAGTTCTCTGGTGACAGGGACGGTCCGACTACGAAAGCGCTGGAGCAGCTCCTCAAAGGCATGAGCGAACTCGGCCAGCCGTGGGAATCCTAAGCTGGAGGAATTACCCTTTATAGTATGCGCGCCACGGAAGATTGCCTCTAGGAGTTCCTCGTCCTCTGGATGAGTCTCCAGGGCGACAAGCGCCTCTTCCATTTGACCGAGATGCTCTTCCGACTCGGCCAGATATGTTTGCAAGATCGCTTCTCGATCGATCTCCATTCGTAATTTCCTACAATAACTTGACCAAGGCGGTTCCTTCGTCTGTGTGGAAGATGAGCTTACGGCCCTGCCGTCCCCCCACGTCCTCTCCGATCACAGGGACCCCTTCGACCTCCAGCAGCTTGCGGGCCACTTCGACGTTTTTCATTCCCAGATGGTTCTCTCTGCCCCGAAATGCCTCAAGCACGCAGGCCCCGCCGAATAGCTTCGCCTGAAGGTTTTGCTTCTGGCTCCGGAGGGCGAGAAGCTTCTCGATAAGGCGCTGGACAGCCACATTGCCGAACCTTGGGGAAGCCAGACCGTTCCCGACCCAGAAGGGAAGGAGATAATGATTGATTCCCCCTATTCTCTGCACGCGGTCCCACACACAGACAGCCACGCAGGAACCCAGTATCGTCGTCACGGCGCAAGGCTCTGGCGAAGCGAAGAGCTGCCCGGGGTGGAGGTAGACTTTCGACCGCTCGCTGCCCTTGTGGCCCGGCGCCGCTACGTGTTCGGCGCCTTTTGGACGACCTTCCAGGCCTGCCGATGTCTGGGAATCGGAGCTAGAGCTCATGCCGTCATCACGACGCCTGCGCCAAACTTGGTGTGAAGCTTCGTGCAGTAAAGGGCCACGGCCGCGTGGGTTGCTAGAAGATCGAACAGCTCGTGGTCGAGCGCCTCGAGATCAGGCTTCTGTTGGAGCAATCGGAAGATCGCAATGACTCCCGATACTTGGCCATCCAGCTTCAATGGGATGCAGGCCGTCAGGTGCTCCTCGTCCGGCAATCCAGCCGACCCGCTATTGCCGTCGTGCAGGTACGGTTCCCCAGAGAGCGCGGCACGCCCGATGCAACCTGTCCCAAGGGGGATGGTCTGGTAGCGTCTGGATTCGATCCCGAGAGATGCCACGAGTGACAGCGCTGATTTCTTAGGGTCTAACTCAAAGATCGCTATCTCCTCCGACCCAATCAGATTGATGATGATCTCCTGGATAGCCGCCAGCACCTCCTGCCGCTCCAGGGTCGAGTGCAGACGAAAACTCGCCACGTAGAGGTTGGCCAGGTTGGCGTTCTGCTGCTCCACTGCCACGTATTGGTCTGAGAATTGCTGGATGTCTGTCTCGATGTCGGCCATTTGCCGCTTCAATTCGACCTGCTCCCCATGATAGCGATTGAGCTCTTCCTTCAACGCGATAATCTGCTCTTGTAAGTGGAGCTTGTCCTCGTGAAGGCGGTTTTTTTCGGTCTCAAGCGAGGCCACGAGACCAAGGGTCTTCTTGTAATCGATCAACAAGTCGTGGATATAGCGCCGGGTGTCCTCGCCCACCTTGCGCACGTATTCGCCCTGGGCTTTTTCATCCTTCTTCATCGTCAGATCCCTACCGTTCTATTCGCCGAGAAAGTTTTTGATCTTAGTGAGAAGTTCCACGCTGTTGATCGGCTTAGTGACGTAGTCGCTGCAGCCACTTTCATAGCCGGTCTCCATGCTCTCCGCCTCGCCCCGCGTTGTCACCATGAGGATGGGAATGGTCTTGGTCTCCTCTTGTTGCCGGAGCTGCTTAACAGCCTCAAAGCCGTTCATGTTGGGCATGACGATATCCATGAGGATGAGATCGGGCTTCACCTCCACGGCCTTTGCAATACCTTCTTTGCCGTCCCTTGCTGTCACTATATCGTAAGCACCCTTCTTGAGGATCATCTGTTCCATCATAAGGACGGTCTGGGAATCGTCTACCAATAAGATTTTTTTGCGTGCCATCGCTTTACTCCTTTTCTCCTTTCTATCTCTCCAACCTTTGGGGGTGACTTTGTTTGCAGAGCTCTTAATGAAGGCGCGGCTCTTAAACGGGCCTTTCAAAGCCCAGCTTTTGCTGGAGAAAGCAATATGCTTGCCAGGTTACAACTATTTGAAATAAAGGAGGTTTTATAAGCGCGGGTTGACAGGTCGGTCCTTTAGACACCAAAATTGCACAAAAATGTAAAATATCTTCGCCAGGCTATGCCCTAAGGACTGAAAAAAAAAGGAATTAATCAATTACGGCGACGCCGGAAATCTCGACCATACAGTCAGGATTATAAAGGCCTTTCACCTCTACCAATGTAATGGCGGGGAAATATTTGCCAAAGACCTCCCGGTGCGCGGAACCGATTGGTTTCTTGTTTGTTAAATAGGCCCGTAAGTCAGTAACATACATTGTGAGCACCGCGAACTGGTCCGGTCGACCCCCAGCTCCCTCAATGGCAAGTTTCAGGTTGGCAAGAACTTGCCGAAACTGCGCTACAAAATCGCCTTTACCGACTACGGATCCGCTAGCATCGAAAGGTGCCTGTCCAGCAACAAAGACAATCTTACCGGATGTAACCTTCGCCACGTGTGAGTAACCTATAGGATTCTCCAATCCGGCAGGATTCAGCAGCTCAAAAGGCATACATATCTCCTTATTTCAAAATGAAGATTGCAAATTGCAAAAGTCAAAATGATTGCCGACCGACCACTGATTTCTGCTTCCTGTTATGCTTTTGCATTTTTAACTTTGCATTTTGCGTTTTGCATTGGTTAGTCAGGTTTTATCCCAAGCTGAGATAAATTGCTTCATTTCTTCCAGAACGTCTTCGGAAGCTGGGACATATGGTAGGATGAGACGGGTGGCACCGGCTTCTTCGTAGGGTTTAATCTTCTCCAGGATCTCTTTGACGGAGGTTGCGGCAATGAGAGGCAGCCCTTCAAAGAGTCGATCCGTTATTAAGGCCCTGGCAGCATGAAAGCCTCCTTCCTGCCACGCGGACCGCATGGCCTCGACCTCTGCGCCAAAGCCCATGCGGCTTAAGAGATTCCGGTAGTAATCCGCCAAGGCATAGTAGGTAAGCGCATGGCTCAGAGCCTCCTGCGCCTGAGTATAGTTCCTAGCAACGGAACAACGCACTTTGCAGATAATCTCTATGGCATTGGGATCCTTCCCTATCTCCTTAGCACCACCTCTTACCTCCTCGGCGATGCGACGGATTTCCACCGGATTGGCCATATTGATCAGCACGCCATCCGTAAGTTTGCCTGCCATACGGCTCATCTTTGGGCCAAACGCTGCGAGATAGATCGGTATGGTTCTACCGGACGGTTTAAAGGCCAGTTTGAAGCCATGGGCGGAAAAAAAATCCCCATCGAAGTTCAGCTTTTCCCCCCGCATGGCCGGCCGGACAATCTCAAGATACTCTTGGATGCGGCCGAGAGGATGATCGGAAGCAACCCCATGCCACTTCGCGATGGTGGGATTGGAAACGCCAATCCCCAAGAGAAATCTACCCTGGGATAACTCGTCGAGCCCGACGGCCTGGAGGGCAAGGGTAGCAGGCGTGCGCCCAAGGATGTGATAGACTGCTGATCCTATCTTGAGCCGTTTGGTCGCTGTGGCGATAGCGGCAAGCATCACCGTGGGGTCCTTGTTATTTGCCTCGCCTCCCCACGCGCAACCGAATCCATGGGCCTCAGCCATTCGGGCAAGCTCGGGGATCGCATCCATCGGCAACTGGGCGCCTGAGTTGAATTCAATATCTATCTGCATGTCTGTTACCCCGATAACACTAAAGATCCTGTTGATCAAGTTGGGTGGATGTTTGAGGCAAACCTTTCGGGATTACCAATTTCAGATTGCAAATTTATTCCAAATCTGGGATCTGCAATCTGGGATTCCGAGCGAAGCGAGGACTGCGATGGCCCTCTATGCATTCGACGGGACATGGAATAAAGAAAAGGATGCCGGCGACTACGGCAAAAACACCAACATCGTAAGATTTCGCGACGCCTATGCAGGCACACAGAACTTCTACACCAAGGGCATTGGCACTAAGCACGGAATCGTTGGAAAAGTCCTCGGCGGGGCCTTCGGCGTCGGCGGACAAAAACGGATTAGCGAGGCGATAGGCCATCTTGCTCGAAACTTCGCCAACGGCGACAGAGCCATCGACATCGTGGGTTTCAGTCGCGGCGCGGCTCTGGCCCTGCATTTCGCTAACACCATCGCGCACCGCGGCATCCTTGACCCGGATACGGGAAAGGTTATCGAGGCACACCCGACCATCCGTTTCCTGGGTCTCTGGGACGTAGTGGCCGCCTTCGGCATTCCGATCGATATCGGCATCCCCTTCAGCCGGATCAATCTAGGCTACTTGCTTAGCCTCCCGGGAAACGTAGCTCACTGCTTCCACGCGCTGGCGCTCGACGAGCGGCGTCAGGCCTTCCACCCAACGCGAACGCAAGGGGTTACGAGGTATGGTTTCGCGGTGTCCGCTCTGACATCGGTGGCGGCAATGACAATCTGGCTCTCAACAACATTTCCTTGCGCTGGATGCTGAAGAAGGGACTCGCCGCCGGACTACCGATTAAACAGGAGACCCTAACCGCACTTGATGCCGCCATTGACCCAGATACGAAAATCGGCCGTAACTTCGACCCCATCAGAAACAGGCCGCGCGAAGTCCTTCTAGACGATCGGATTCACTATACGGTGTCACGCCGGCCCGGCAACGAGCACAATAATCCCCCGGACAAAGCCCTTGCCTCGGAACAGGGCCCATCCGCCTGGGGTCTTGTAGGGTCTCCGAGGGGAGGAAAGACCACACTTTTTAATGGAGAGCCGCAAAAGTCTTGCCTTTGCAACCTACCTGAGCTAAACAAATACAAAAAATAAAGGAGGAGGACTATGAGCACGGAAAAGCCGATCAAACTCTACGATTTTACTACCTCGCCTAACTGCCAGCGAGTGAAGGTAGTCTTGGGGGAGAAAAAACTGCCTTTTGAGACTATCCCTATTGACCTTAGAAAGGGGGAGCAGAAAAAAGCCGATTTTCTGAAACTCAACCCCTACGGAAAGGTACCTGTGGTTATCGATGGAGAGACAGTCCTCTACGAATCGTGCATCATCAACGAGTATTTGGAGGAAAAATATCCCAACCCTCCCCTGATGCCTAAAGATCAGGCCAAGAAAGCAAGAATCCGCATCCTCATCGATTATGGTCTCAATCATCTTGACCCTCCTTATCAAAAAATCCGCATGGAGCTAATGAAAGAAGAAAAGGAAAGAAACCAGGAGGCTATAGAGAACTCGAAGAGGGAGCTAAATAACCTTTTGCAGCGACTCGAGCGGGAGATGGGTAACCAACCCTATTTAGCGGGAGATTTTTCCCTCCTCGATGCCGCAGTCATCCCACGATTCCTCCGCATGGAGGGGTTTAGAGTACTGCCCGATCCTTCCTTGCCTAATCTGGGGAAATGGCTACAGAGGATGAAGGATCGGCCTTCGGTAAAGGCAATCATGTAGCTAGGGCAATGAAAAATGAAGATTGCAAAAGGCAAATTGTAAAATCACTTCCCTCCATCTGAGCTGTTAGGTCGAGCCTCGGCAATTTTTCTTTCAGTTTGCATTTTTCAATTTGCATTCTGCATTTTGCATTGAATGCTTACTACTCTCATTGCTTCTATCCTTCGACCCTTGCTCCGCCATTGGGTCCGAAAGGCAACACCCCAGACACGGGGCAGCATCCTCATTCCCGGCTTAGACGAGAAAGTCAAAATCCTCTGGGGACCATACGCTATACCGCATATTTCTGCTGCCAGCGAACATGATCTCTTCATGGCCCAGGGCTATCTGCATGCCCAGGAAAGACTCTGGCAGATGGACTTAAGCCGCCGATTTTTCACTGGGAGACTGGCAGAAATCTTAGGAGAGAAACCTGTCCCTTGGAAGGAGCTTTCGGTTCAGTTCCGGGATAAAACGACCGCGGATCTAGATTATTTTGTCCACATCATGGGGATCCGGAGGATGGCATGTTCCTCTCTCAAGCTATTACCTCAAGAATTTGTGGATCGACTACTGGCTTATAGCGAAGGAGTCAACCGCTATATTGAAGGTCACCTAAAGTATCTGCCTGTGGAATTTCGTCTCCTGCGGTATCAGCCTGAACCCTGGCGGCCTGAGGACAGCCTCACTATAGCCAAAGGCTTCGCCTTTTTTCTCTCTACCTCGCTCTTCACCCGCCTAGCCATGAGCGCCATAACTGACAAATTAAAGAATCAGGACGCTAGACTTAGATCCCTATATCCCGCCTATCCGGAAGAGAATCCCTGCATCACCCACTCCGTCGCACAAGATGTTCGAGAACTCCTGCGCTTTCTGAGTGGGACCTTCCAGGAGACCGATTGGGCCACAGCAGGCCAAGGGAGCAACAACTGGGTCATCGCACCATGGCGCTCATCCACAGGAAAGGCAATTCTATGCAATGATCCCCACCTCAGAATGACTCTCCCCTCGGTCTGGTACCTCATGCATCTCAAGGCCGCGCCTAACAGCAGCGACGGAGATGGATTCGAGGTCTGGGGAGCCTCCATTCCTGGCTCTGCGTGCGTTCACCTCGGCCACAACCGCTGGATCGCTTGGGGAGTAACGGCGGCCCTCTGTGATGACGCCGATCTATATCGTGAGAAGATCCATCTCAAAGAGCCCGATCTCTATCTAGTGGGCAGCGAATGGGCAAAAATGGAATTCGAAGAGGAAAAGATCCGGATACGGGGCGGGAAGGAAGTTAAAAGAAGCGTTCGGTTCACCCGCCACGGGCCGGTAATAAGTGACTTCACACAGAAATGCGCGGCCGAGGAAGTGCTTGCTCTCAAATGGACAGCCCACGATCCGAGTGAAGAGTTTCGCGCCCTCTATGGGGTTAACCGGGCGCGCAACTGGGATGAGTTTCTTCAAAGCCTCTCCTTCCAGGTTGCTCCGACGCTAAATTATGTCTATGCCGATACCCATGGCAACATCGGTTACAGTCTTGCAGGAAGAGTCCCCATCCGCTCCCATTCCCCCTCTCTCCTTCCCCTTCCAGGGTGGAGTGGTGAGTTCGATTGGAAAGGCCATATCCCCTTCGGCGAACTTCCCTGTCTTTATAATCCACCTGAGGGTGTAATCGCCACAGCGAACAACCGTATTGCAGATGACTCCTATCCCTACTATCTCTCCGGTTTTTTCGATCCTCCCTATCGGATACGGCGTATCAAGGAGCTTTTAACGGCAAAGGAAAAGTTCTCTCTGGAAGACATGGCTACCATTCAGAAAGATGTATGCTCGGTGCATGGGAGGGAGATTATTGTAGCTCTTAGGACTGATCTGGAGGAGATCGCCTGTAAAGACGCCTCACTCAAGAAAGCCGTCGAAAAGCTTATTTCATGGGACGGCAACTGTTCTGAGAAGAGTTTCGAAGCCGCCTTCTCTCATGTTTTTTACCAGCGCTTTATGATGAACGTCCTCTTGCCTGTTTTAGGTCAAGAGCTGTTTCTTGCCTATAGTGAAATCTTTAATCAGTCTCTTGTCCCAATAGGCCAAATCCTCCAGAATCCCCACTCGCCGTGGTTTGAACCATGCCCGCGGGTAGCCGCAGTGGAAAAGAGTTTGCGCGAGGCCCAAGAAGAACTTAGTGCTCGCCTGGGAGCTGATATGGAAAATTGGAGCTGGGGAAGGCTCCACACTCTAACCCTGCATCATCCCCTGGACCGAAGCAAAATCCTGGCGCCTCTTTTCTCCATCGGTCCATTTCCCTCCCCAGGTAATGGGGTAACCATTAACATGGGCTTTTACCGCTACTCCAACCCGTATGAACACGTCGTGGGACCATCGCTGAGGATGGTTATCGATCTGGGGGATTGGGAGCGTTCCCGGTTTATCCTCCCTTCAGGGCAATCCGGCCACTTCTTCTCTCCTCACTACAGAGACCAAACGGAGTTATGGCGGCGCGGTGACTACATCCAACTATCCTATGACCAGGAAAGCATGAAAGACTGGCCACTCTTGATCCTAACCCCATCGGTCTGATAGTTTAGCTCCTCTTTATTCGACCTTGACTGCGATCCAGGGGGTGCAATATAGGTAGTCCACTCTTAGGCGAATCCTTATGATCGGAACCCTATTTGTTTTGAACCTTCTCTTAACCCTTTTTTCCCTGACGATGCCCTTACCGGCTCAAGCCCAGGGCGAGCAGAAGAAAATTATCATCGCCGGCGCCCAGTCCATAACCCCTCTGGCAGAACAGTTCTCGATTAAATTCCGCAAAGATCATCCGGGAATTGAGGTTGACGTCCGGGGTGGCGGTACCAATTACGCGATCAACGCCGCCCGCCGGGGTGAGATCGATATCGGGCTGATAACCCGCGGTCTTAATCCTGCAGAAAAGGCGGACCTCCACGTAGAACTCTTTGGTCAGGACGCCATTATCCTCCTCACATATCCCGGAAATCCAATTAGCAGTCTCACCCTGGACCAGATTCGCAGGATGTATTTGGGGCAGATTACAAACTGGCATGAGGTTGGAGGGAAAAATAAAGGTATCATCCCTCTGACGCGTGAGAAGAGTTCGGCCATCCACGCAATCTTTATTGACTCCCTTTTCGGCAAGGGCTTTAACGGCCAGGAAAAGGCCTTCACCATACGTGCGAGTAAGGAAAAGGTTCTTAGAACCATTAAGAGGATCGAAGGATCCATCGGTTATGGTATTGTGCGTTTGGAAGAGGCTGGAATCCAGGGAGTCAAGGTCTTGGGGGTTGAGGGTAAGCTTCCTACAGAGGGGAATATCCGCGAAGGCTTCTATCCTCTCACCCGCCCACAGCTTCTGATCTCGCGCGGAGCACCTACAGACGCAGTACGGGAATGGATGCTAGGATTCAGTAGATTTGCAAGCCGAAACAACACACCTGAGAATCGTCCATGAGAAGCCTGTTACACAAACTCCTTCTCTCTTCTCTGCTCGTCATTCTGCTTCCAATAGGTCTGGCAATCCTCTGGACCTCCAATACCTTCTCCACGCTTTTAGAGCGGCGCTTTGCGGAGAAGTCCAGGGCCCAAGCGGAACGCGTTAAGCTCCTTTTGGCGGAGAAACAAGAGACGGCCACCGGGATAGTCAGTTGGATTGCAGAGATACCAGGGGTTAAGGATACCCTGAAGAGAACGGACCGCAAAGGCCTATTCCAGCTTCTATTGCCTTTGGTGGGATCGGTAGAGTTAGATTTCATTGAGATCCTCAATACGGAGGGAGAGATTTTCCTCCGGGTCCATGATCCCTCTCGCTACGGCGACCGTCCAGCCTTAGCAAAGGATGTTCAAGGCCTCCTCCGAGGGATGCGCGACTTAGCCAACTACGGGGTCGAGGAGCGCGACGGTAATGCTTACTTACGCGCCGCTGAGAGCATAGAAAGCGAGGGCATGGGCTTTTTGGGCGTGGTCAGTGCCGGCTATGCACTGAACCGCGACCTTCTTAGAGAATTGGAACAGGCAGCAGGCGCTAAAGTCGCCATCGCCATCAGCGGCCGGTCTTACTCGGCAGAGGGATCCAGTTTCTTAGCAACAAAAACGTTCGGCGCGATCCCAGAGGGCATCGATGATGTGGAGTTTAAATGGCATCGCGAAGGTCCTTCAGCGTCATTGGAGATCCGTCTTCCCCTTGAAACCTCCCGAGGAAAGGAAGGTCTTATCTCGCTCCTCTTCCCATCCCAGGAGATGACGTCGGCAATCGGCACGCTACAAAGGACCCTATACGTCATTGCTCTTGTAGGCATCGGCTTAGCCCTTGCGGTCTCCTGGATTTTAAGTCGCCGTTTGACCCGACCACTCAAAGAATTAGTGGAGGGGACGGAACAGGTCGCCAGCGGTAACTATACGGTCGCGGCCAGCACCAACTCCAGGGACGAGATCGGCACCCTGGCAGCGTCGTTCAATCGCATGATGGAAGAACTCCGCAGATCGAAGGCTGAGGTTGAAAGCTACCGCCAGGAACTGGAAAGAAAATTTGCCGAGAGAGGGGAAGAACTAGCGGCAACGGAGAAGAAGAGGGCGGCTATGGCCCACATGATCGCACATGATCTCAAAAACCCGCTGCTGGGCATCAAAAAAACATTGGAACGACTACAGGACACTGCGCCAGAGGTCAACGGAGAGCAGAGAAAGAAAATCCTCGTGGATCTCTTGAGCGCGGGTGATTTAGTCATCGGGATGGTCAATGAGATGCTGGACCTCTACCGCTCGGATTTCGGTGAGCTGCCCCTTTCTCTGACCCCATTTCGAATCGAAGAGCCGATCCAAACCAGTCTCCGCATCTTGGGTCCGGAGCTAGAGGAGAAAAGAATCCAAGTCTTGAATCGTTCTGACCCGCCCCATATCGATGTGATCGCCGATAAGAGAAGACTAACCCGCTTACTCACCAATCTGCTTAGCAATGCCCTCAAGTTTTCCGCAGATCACGGTCGTATCTATATTTTCACCTCCTTGCTTGAGGCCGATGGGAGATCGGAACCCCAGGTACTCCTGCGCGTAGAGGATGAAGGCATGGGCATACCCGAGGAAGACTTGCCTAGAATCTTCGATCGTTTTTACTCCCGGGATCAGGGAAAAGTAGAGACGGGCACAGGGTTAGGGCTTCCCTATTGTAAGCTCGTTGCCGAGGCCCACCAGGGAAAAATCCGGGCGGAGAACCGAAAGGGCGGAGGCTTCGCGGTCTCAGTAACCCTGCCAATTAGTGCTGAGAAATGGAATGAGGCCTATGGCACTTAAGGTACTCATAGCTGATGACGAAAGGCTATTTCGTCAGAGCCTAAGAAAATTGATCGAAAGTGAAAAGGATATCAAGGTCGTCGCCGAGGCGGGGGATGGCCAGGAGGCAGTCCTTAAGGCCCAGGAAAAAGAGCCGGACATAGCCCTTCTGGACGTGAGAATGCCCAAGATGGATGGGATCAAGGCAGCTAAACTCATATCGAGCTTAGTCCGAAAGACCAAAATCCTTATGCTCTCTATCCATGACGATGACGAAAAGATCATCTCAGCTCTAAGGGCTGGGGCAACAGGTTATATCCTGAAGGATGCAGATCAGAAGGATTTTATCGAGATCATCCGCCACACCCATCTGGGCAAAGCCCGTTCCTCCCCCTACTTGGCACACCTGACCCTCAACCAAACTCCTGGCCACGACAGCCTATCCGAAGAAGAGAGAAAAAGGCATTTCAGCCAGAAATATAGCCTTACCGAACAGGAGCTTAAGATCCTCCATCTCCTCGCAGAGGGACTGAGCAACGAGGAGATGAGCCGCCTGGTTAACCTCTCGCGTGAAACGATCAAGATGCATCTCAAAGCGCTCTTCCGCAAGCTTCAGGTCAAAAACCGCACTGAGGCCGCAGTCTTAGCGGTGAGAGAAGGGACTGGCTAGCCTTGAACCGAAATAAATTTTTGACCGTGCATCATCAATTTCCCTCTCCCGTCGCGGGAGAGGGCGAGGGTGAGGGCAAATTCCATGCGCACCACCCTCACCTTCAATCCTCTCCCTCCAAAGGAGGGCGAGGAGGCTATTTAGAGCGGTACGAGCATCACTACCCCAAGAAAGATTTTCGGATCGGGGCTAAATTCTCAAAAAGGTGGGTGCGAAGACACCCGTTTGGGGATTGACAGGGACGGGAAACAGGACGATACAGTAGGGCTTCCGGGAAGCCCTTTTTGATCGATTTTCAATTTTCAAAGGAGGTTCATTATGGGACGGATGCGAAGAGCTATGGTGAGCTTGATCCTGCTAGCTTCTTTCTCCCTTGTGGCGGCCTTTTCTACCCCTGCCCTCGAGGTCGGGGAGAAGGCACCGGATTTCGAGCTGGACAGCACCAAGGGGGGGAAACTGAAGCTAAGCAGCCTTAAGGGAAAAAACGTTCTCATCAACTTTTACGTGCTGGATTTCAGCCCCACCTGAATCAAGCATCTCCAATCGGCCGGTTCGGACGACAATTACGCAAAATTCTCGGCAGAAAATACCGAGGTCTTGGGGATCAGTGCTAACGCGCCTTTTTCACAAAAGGCCTTTGTCGATTTCGCCAAGGTTAAACATCCTCTTCTAAGCGACCGGGATGGGAAGGTGATGAAGGCCCTCGGTGTATGGGATGAGGAAAGACGACTCGCTAAACGCTCCTACATCATCATCGACAAGGAGGGGGTCGTGCGTTTTAAAAGCACCAGGCCCAGCAATACTGAAAAGGATCTCCTCTCTACTGAAACGTTACTGAACGAGGTAAAAAAGGTCAATAAAGGGAGTTAAAAACATCGACAACAAGAAAGGAGAAATCAATGCATCAAAGTAAATTTCTATGGGCAGGTTTAATTGCCATTTTAACGCTTTTCATCTCTTCTCAGCTCTTTGCCCAAGAAGACATTATTGAGAAGAGACAGAAGCTCATGAAGAGTAACAGTGCGGCCGCCAAGGCAATCAAAAAGGCCGTGGAGGAAAAAGACTATGCCACGGTGGAGGTAAAAGCGAAGGACATTATGGGAAATGCAGAGAAGATCTCTGATCTTTTCCCCAAAGGCAGCACAAAGGGGAAAACCAAGGCAAAGGCTGAGATTTGGGAGAAGTGGGATGAGTTCAGCAAGAATCCCGGTAAGCTAAAGAAGGCGGCCTCAGAACTGGCTGATGCCGCAAAGGCTGGGGATGAGGCAGGAGTCACTGCCAAAGTCAAAGCTCTCAGCGGCGCCTGCAAAGGTTGCCACGAGCCGTTCCGCGCGGAAAAATACTCAGAGTAAAAGGCCAACTTATACGGGCCTCGACCGGAAGGCCGAGGCAAATGTGTCTCCGGCCCTGGCTGCTAACTTCAGTGGTGAAACAAGAAACCGGCCCCCGCCTTGGCGGGGGCCGCCCCCTCGGGCCTATGGCCCCAAAAATCGTTCCACT
>JAHFAO010000088.1 GCA_023250515.1 Deltaproteobacteria bacterium
AGAAATGATAATCCCTTCACAGATTAGAGACCGAGTAGCGGAGTCATCGACGCTTGGTGTGGATGACAAATGCCTTGAGGAGCCTCTGAAGGCCTGTTTTTCATGCGAATTCCCATTCTTGCCGCATGGTATAAAGGGTTGGCCATAATTGTCATAGTGGACAATCTTCGTTCCATTTAACCACTATCACCACGACCCCTTACTTGACCCGAAGACTGTAAATCCCTTTTAAAAACCACTTCTTGTATTGCTAGGCCAAAATAAAAGCATTTGGCATGCATTGTGCTGAATCTTGTCCACTATACGGGCACCTGCAAGCAATCTATCCTAAAAAGAGTGACCCCTGTGGAAGACGTAGTGACAGCACCCGGGATAGCGTCACCTCCCAAGAAATGCCCTGCATGTGACACTGTCCTGGAACTAACCGTCGAGTCCTGCTGGAAATGCGGGGCAAAAGTGGAACTGGAAATCCACACGGCCCGGTACAAAGAGAAACAATCTTTTAAGCCTTATCTAGACATAAACACCGACCTTGGAAAAGAGGTCTACGAAAGGCTTATTCAAGCCTTCTCGGAAATGGATCCCCGCGAAAGACCGTGGTGTGGTATAGGGGTCAAAGTGGACCTTCTCGCGGTATCTCCAAGAGACGTGACAATCGCGGTGATAAAAGATCTGAGCGGGGTCAAGAAAGGCGTCGTTCATGTCTCGCGGAATTGGCGAGAACCCTGGTATGTGGAAACCGTCGATAGGGAGGAACATCACATACAAAGCAACCCTTGCGACCAGGCCGAACGGGCGATGAGTGCTATCAAAGATAATCTCAAGTCTTTTCTAAGGGCCAATGGCCAGCCATTATCCCCGCGCATAAAATACCTGATCATTTTCCCCGATGGATATGATCTTGCGGGACCAAAGGACTTTTCCATACTTGAGCGCCACGAGGTGCTGACGCTAAACCTACGAAACTTGCGTGATTTACCAGAGGCGATACTACAACCAACTCAAGACGAAAGACTAGATTCCCGAAAGTACAGAAAGTGGATAGAGACCGGAGTTCTGAAGAGCAAGGACGATTCCATCCTTGGGACATGGCTTGACCCGGCCTTTGATAAGGTCGAGACCAAGCCCCCCAAGGAGCAGCTCTGGTGGTTTCGTCGTCCGCGCCGCCAAGAGGTGTCAACAGAGGAAGAAGAACTCTCTTGGTCGGAAAGTTCGCAAACGAGGCTGATCCAGACGAAATTCAAGTGGCGCAAACTAAAATTAACCATGACGGTTATCACAGCTGTGATCATTGGGATGGTTGGGTGGCAGATATATGACGTTATCAGACCAATAACTTCAGTCCCTTATTCACGTTGGCCAGTATCACCTCCACGCCCGGAAAACACCACTGAAGCACCTATAGTCATTCAAGCGCCCATGCCTCAAAATATCCCTTCGTTACCGGAACATGAGAAGCGGGATGTCTTACCTCCTCCGGAATCCACAAAACCCAGTGAAGTGCGAGAGCCGAAATTGGCAGGAAAGGACCGACTTATCGAAAGCGCAAGTAAACCCCGCGCCCGGACCCAAGCTTCTGAGGATTCAGAGCTCAAGCGGCAGAAAATAGAACTCCAGATACAGAAGGCCGTTCTCCGTCGTGCGATAACCGGCGTGACAGTTTCCTTCACTGGGGACACAGCCTACCTCGAGGGCCAAGTCGAAACCGAAAACCAAAAATCTGCCGCCGAACAGGCTGCGCGGAGCGTCCCAGGGGTTAAGGAAGTCCGCAACTCGATAGAGGTAAATCGCTTCCTCTCTCCAGAGGGCTAGTGCGGTGACCGGAGTCCAGTAACGACGCGGCGTCATCGGCAAACATTTGGGTCGTGTACTTCATGGACGGCTTATCCGACAACCCGGTGCCGCGATAATCAAAGATGCCCACGCGGTGATCCCGAGCACGTTCCGGAGCGGGCGAGACAGTAAGTTGCTTCTACCTCACGCCTCTGTCGTATTGCAAAAGACCTGACCCTATTCGCCTACGCTAATTTCCTATAAGTCTTAGGTGCTTTAAGGCTATTTGAATTTTATGCGTCGATGGAATACTTCTACCTCAATAAATTTCGGAGGAGGAACGATTGTGTCATACCGAATCATAGGTCAGCCGACACCCCGCACTGAGGTGGCGGGAAAAGTCACCGGCGACGCGCGCTATACCGCCGATGTCTTGCTCCCAGGGACCCTTTGGGCCAAGACTTTGCGGAGCCCTCACCCCCACGCGCGCATCATCCGCATAGACACCTCTCGGGCCGAGAAGGCTCCAGGCGTGCGCGCCGTCCTGACAGGGGCCGACGTGAAGGGGATCCTCTACGGTCGGCGCTATCGTGACGTATCCGTCCTGGCTCAGGATCGGGTTCGTTTCATCGGGGAGCGCGTCGCGGCGGTGGCTGCCGAGGACCTTGAGGCCGCGCAGGAGGCCGTGGAGCTCATCCGAGTGGATTACGAAGAGCTTCCCGCTGTCTTCGATCCCGTGGCAGCCATACAGGAGGGCGCCCCGATTCTTCACCCGGACGTAAACAACTATCCGGGGCTTCCTAAGCCTCTGGAAAAGCCTTCGAACGCCTACGTTCGGGACATCTATGAGCGGGGAGATTTGCAAGCGGGATTCGGCGCGTCCGATCTTATAGTCGAGAATACCTTCACTGCCTCCCGAGTGCACCAGGCCTTTTTGGAGCCCCACTGCTGTTTAGTCTGGATCGATGACCAAGGTAGGGTGCAGGTCTGGTCGCCCAACAAGGTACCGCACGGCTTGAAACAGAGCCTATCAGCCGCCCTGGGGATCTCGAAGGACAGCATCCGGGTCAACCCTGTCTCCATCGGCGGTGACTTTGGAGGCAAAGGAGCCCCCATGGATGAGCCCCTCTGCTACTTCCTGGCTCTGCGCACCGGCAGGCCGGTGAAGATGGTCATGGAATACCAGGAGGAGTTGATGGCCGGAGCCCCCCGGCATGCGGCGGTCATGCAGTTAAAAACGGGTGTCAAGCGCGATGGAACGCTGGTCGCCCATCAGATGGAAGTTCTCCTCGACAGCGGTGCCTATGGGGGCCTCAGGCCCTCGGCGATTGTTGGAGGAGCCGCTCATGGCGGCGGCTTTTACAGAATTCCGCATGCGCGCATCGAGGTGACGCGGGTCTATACCAATAATCTCCCTGGAGGTCAGATGAGAGCGCCCGGGGAACCCCAGGCATTCTTCGCTGCCGAATCCCAGATGGACTGCGTGGCACGAAGGCTGGGGATGGACCCGCTCGAGTTCCGGCTCAAGAATCTTATCGAGGACGGTGACCAGACGCTGACGGGGGCCCGCTATCAAGGAATAAAGGCGAAAGAGACCCTGGAGGCCGCCGTAAAAGCGGCCAAGTACGGCGCTCCCAAGGCCCCGAACATTGGGCGAGGAATAGCTATGGGCTATCGGTCTCCCGGCGGCGGCGCCACTTCTCTTGCGGTTGCGTTGAACCCCGACGGCTCCGTCGTCCTCCACACATCGCTCTTTGAGCAGGGGACCGGAACCTACACTACCCTCAGGCAGATCGTGGCGGAGGAGCTTTCGCTTAGCCCCGAGGAGATTCAGGTTAAGATCCTGGACACCGATCTTGGGGTCCCCTTCGATACCGGCATCGGCGGCAGCCGAGGAACCCGGGTAGGAAGTGGGGCGGCCTTCCAGGCAGCCCGGGAGGCAAGGGAAGAGCTGTTCGCCATCGCCGAGAAGCTGCTCGGATGGTCGCGCTCGGAGATCGCTCTGAATGGAAAGGAGATCGTCCGGAAGAAGACGGGAGAGCGCCGGCGCTGGGACGAGCTCCTTTCTCGGGTTGGCCGCTCCGTTACCAGGCAGGCCGTAAACCGGGACGACGAGCATTCTCCAGTCACCGCCTTTACGGCCCAGGTAGCGGAAGTTTCCATCGACCGCGAGACCGGGGAAGTAAAGCTGCTCCGCTTCACCACAGCTCATGACACGGGCATTATCATGAATCCGATAGGCCATCAGGGCCAGATCGACGGCGGCGTGATTCAGGGCGTTGGCTACGGGCTGATGGAACAGGTCGTGGTGGAAGACGGTCGCGTGGCAACACTCAACTTCGGCGACTACAAGATTCCCACCGCAAGAGATATCCCGGAGCTAAGGACGGTAATCGTCAAGGCGGATAGCGGCGTGGGGCCTTACAAGACCAAGGGGATTGGCGAGAACCCGAATTCGCCGGTGGCGGCGGCCATAGCCAACGCGGTTGAAGATGCCGTGGGGGTGCGCATCCGCGATCTGCCAGTCACGGCAGAGAAGATCTATAAGGCCCTGCAAGAAAAGGGAAAAAAGTAGAAAAAATGAGTGACGAGCCTTTTTCCTTTTGCATTTTTTTACCGTGGAGGGAGCGGGCCGTGCTCCGCGAGCTTTTTGTAGAGCCCGACGATCTCAGGATCGCGCGGCAGCTCCCGGATAGCGGTCTCCACCTTTTCTCCGGTGAGAGGAGTTGGATCGGCGGCCATGAGCTTTTTAAATTCCTTGTGGAATCCGGGGTCATTAAACGCTTTCGCCATGGCCCCGCGCAGGATCTTCACGATCTCACCTGGGGTGCCCGGCGGCACAATATAGGGCCAACGCGGGTAGAGAAACGTACGGAACAGGTTTACCAATTGTCGCTCCTTGTCGTTGCTCGCAAAGGTGTCCAGTTCCGGAAGGTTAGCGAAACGTGGATGGAATTTCCCTTTGGGAATCGTGATGGTGACGTGGATATGGAACTGCCCTTTTCCCAGCGCCTCGCGACTCCGCTGCAAGATCGTATCCGCACCGTTTGCTCTGGCGTCCACCTCTCCCCGGGCAAGGGCGATATCGAGTTCCGGCCCTCCATAGCCGAGGACGAACTTGGGCTCCTTGAGGCCGAGCAGGTAAGCGAACATGCGCCCGCTAATGTAGATTGGGTGGCCCACAGCCTGCGCGCCGATCCTGAGCCCGGAGGTCGCGCGCAGTTTTTCCAGGCTGTCGAGTCCAGCCTCCTTCCGGGAGAGAAATAAATAAGGGTCACCCCTCTCCGTGGAGCCGAGATAGATTAGCCTATCGAGATCATACTGCGTTCCCGCCAGGCCAAGGATGGGACCTACGACCAGGCCTGCGCCCACGGCCCCGATCGTGAGCCCGTTGGGTTTGGCCGTTGAATAGATGTAATTCGCCGCCTTCCTTCCTGCGGCGCCGGGCATGTTCTCGACAATTATGGTCGGCTCTCCGGGAATATATTTTTTCAGGTAGGGTATCAGGGCCCTCGCCTGCATGTCGCCCGTGCCCCCCGGCTCACCGCCCCGGATAATGGTGATGGTTTTACCCTGGTAGTAGGGGGCCTGGGAAAAAACGTGATTGGGAAAAAGCGATACGCAGCCTAACGCCAGCATCCATGCCGAGAATGGGTTGGTTTTTAATCGCATGGTTCCACCTCCGTCTTTGCCAATTATCTCCGTGGTCAGCACGAATCAGGATCCACGAGCACGATTTTCTGAGATTGTTTAGATATCAAAGTCAGACCGCAACCTTCTCGTTGGCTCTAGTTTAGCTGCTGGCGCTGGAGCTGGTTCAGCTCCTGTTCGATCTGGTTCAACTGCTGCTGTTGCAGCTGGTTTAGTCGCTGCTCCCGTTGGAGCTGGTTTTGTTGCTGTCCGCGCTGGAGCTGGTTCAATTGCTCCTCGTGCCGGAGCTGGGTTTGCTGCTGCTGAACCTGAAGCTGGTTTAACTGCTGCTGGAGCTGGTACAGTTGCTGCTGCCGTTGGGTCTGGTCCACCTGCTGGCTCTGCAGCTGGTTTAGCTGCTGCTGAATCTGGTTTAATTTTTGCTGGTGCTGAAGCCGGTTCAGCTGCTGCTCGCGCTGGAGCTGGTCTAGCCGCTGCTGTTGCTGGAGCTGATTCTGCTGCTGCTGCATCTCAGTGATGAGGTCAGTCGCTGCCCAGGTTAAGTCAGTAGTCAGTATGCAATACAAGCCTAAAGCAACAATAGCAGCCGGAGGTGAATAGAGCTTTTTCATATTTTTTTGATCTCGGTTAAGTCAGGTCCGCAAGTATCTCCTCATCGGTTGCCGCCAGGTTAACCGGCTTCCCAAACGGCTGAGGCCAATCAATGCCGGTCGGCCAGTACACCTCAACCTGGTTGCCGTCAGGGTCTTGAAAATAGATGCCTACGGCATTGCCGTGGCTTACAATGCGGTTGATGGGGATTTTGTTCTCCAAAAAGACTCGATAAAACTCTTTGATGTCGGAGAGGCTCGCACAACGAAAGGAGATTTGCTGAATGACCTTACCGTCCTCTCGTCCCGGTATGAGCAGTAACTCATGGTGCTCTTCCAGCCGGTCCTTGGCTGTCATGAATACTGTGCCCCTGCTTGGATTTTCGTCGCTAATCTTCAGGCCAAGGATATCCCGATAAAATGCTTTGGAACGCTCGACATCTCGAACATAGAGACCCACGTGACCCAACGATGTAACTCTAGGCATGTACCCTCCTTTCTAGTTTCAGCGATCGAGGCATCGATTTGAGCTGCGATCCATTTGATGGCGCTCTTTAGAGATCAATCTGCCTCTTGTCGTCTTCCCACTCACCATCCCCCAAATATTATAGCGGGGCTTGAAAAGCAATTCCTGTGGGTCCAGACCACGTTGCCAATGTTCTATTGCCTTCCGCCTCTGTTCGCGCCGGCTCCTTCCGTCGGGCTCGATCCTTCATAATTCATCCTTCATCCTTCCGCCCTTCCCTGCGGCTCCCTTGTCTTCGTATACCTGCCACACATGGAAGTCATCTTGATTCAAACCGACCATGAGACGAAGCTCGACATTTTTCACATTTTCGGAGTCATGTACCTCCGGCAAAGCCGGAGGCTTGATTTGTGAACCGCTCAAAGCGGTCTGGCCAGCTTGCGCTGGCTTTAACACTCACAATCCGCTTTACTTCCTCTCCCTCGAGAGACTGTGTCATAAGTCCGTTCATGGTTCGACAGGCTCACCACGAACGGACGACGGCACACGGAAAATCAATCACTTAGCCGTTCGTCCTGAGCTTGTCGAAGGGCGAACGGCCGATTGCGACACAGTCTCCGATGGGAGAGGACAGAGGTGAGGGTGCCACAATCTTCTTGCCCCCTCACTCTAACTCTCTCCCGCCAGGGGAGAGAGAACAAACTTTGAAAGATACCGATTGCCACACAGAAACCTCAGCAGTAGCACACTCACGCAAATGTCAAACTCTGCGAGTCCCCCAGCAGAGCTGGGGGTTTACCTTCGATTAATTACGAAAACGTGGAAGGCTCATCCAAGACTTCTGTAATGAAACAAGATGCTTCCGGATCCGTCGATCTCTTCAACCTGATTCACGCATTCACAGCCTAACCCTCTACATGCTCCCCCAACCATTCGGGATTTCGAGAATTCTCGAAACGTGGAAATGATCGAGATATAAAAGTCAGATCGCGGACCCCACTCCAATTTGACACAAGTCTAGCCGATCGCGTAGTCTCGTTCCGCAATGTCGAGAACAAATTCCCAGCGCCTTGCATTTCTTACATTGAGCTTCGTCTTTTCTTTCCTTCCTTTTTTCTTACTATCGCCTAAGGCAGTCCTGGCACAGTCCTCCTGGAAGGATGAATGGGAGAAGACGCTGCGGGCCGCGGAGCACGAGGGGCGACTCAACCTTTACGGGTGCTGCTATGAGTATGATCGGATTCTGGAGGGTTTCAAGAAAAGATATCCGAAGATCAAAGTGACTACCGTGTTGGGACCCGGTTCTCAGCTGGGTTCTAGGATATTGGCGGAGAGACGGGGTGAGAAGTACGTTGCCGATGTGTTCAGCGCAGGCGCTAACACGATCCATGACGTGCTTTACAAGGCCCGGGGCTTGGAGCCCATCAAGCCCGCGCTCATCTTTCCTGAGGTTTTGGATTTATCCAAGTGGTACGAGGGAAAACATCGCTATATCGACCCGGAGAAAAGATACATCTTCGCTTTCGTGGCCAACTCTCAGTCCGGGCAGGTGAGCTATCACATCCAGCAGGTCCATCAGAGCGACTTCAAATCCTATTGGGACCTGCTCAATCCCAAGTGGAAGCGGAAGATGGCCTCTCTCGATCCCACGACTTTTGGCATGGGAGCGGCGCTGCAATTCTTCCATTATCATCCTGAACTCGGTCCTGCTGGGCGGGTCGAGGACCTGCGGCAACCGGACTTTCAGACGACCACGCCGGGGTATCCCAGGAAGTCAATGCATGCTGCGACTTCTTCGGGCCAGCGTGGGAGACTGCAACCTGGAGCCTTGTCATACCCCTCTCCCGGCATGCGAGTTGCGTAGTTGACTGCTAAAGAATTAATCGGAGGCCAACCGTTCTCATGACACCACACTGCAATTTCCCGCAGGAAAGGACCGACGCTGTGGGTCAAATACGACAGACCAGCCCGTTCACAAAGCACACCATACGGAATGACAGCGGAGTCTATACTTGGTAAAGGCTCGCCTGGTCGGCGGCAGACCTCTCTGTGATGATCAAGAAGGACCTGCGCGAGTGCGCGAGCCTCAGGCGACATTGCTTACTCCATTCTGTCTGACCTTATTATCTTGAAAGCCGGCAGCGATTCCACCCGTCCCGGCGCCACGTTGTACCGAGGCGAAACAGCGGAATGCCCTTCTCGAGGTTAAAACGAATCCTGATATCGCAGAATTCATCCGCATACGTAAATCGTCCACTCATATTCGCACTCACCACCTCGACATTTTGGCATTTTCGGAATTACGAAATCCTGAAAACCCTAAATTAGCCACCCGAACTGCATCACGAGCCTCTCGGACCAAAGCTGTCGCATAATATTCTGAATCACGGGAAATAAATTCAGCTACAAGCTCAAGATCATTCCAAGCGGTCCGCGTCCAGACTACTTTCCTAGCCATTTCTTCATCCGCCGCTCAACCTCTTTCTGGCTAAGAAGTCGCCCGGCCTCAAGGTCTCGGAGGCCGAGCTCTACTTTTTCTTGAACGTAAATGTGGTATTGGATGTCCTCAAAACTAGAGTTCTCGCGAAGCTGTTTGCCTTTGTTGATCCTTTTTTAACGGGACGGTAAAGAATCCGCACCGAAAAGGTTTTTGAAGAGGTTGACGACATCCGGTTCACGGGGCAGGCCCTTGATAAGCTTCTCGAGCACCTCCGGCATCAGTGGCGCTGACTCGTCTCCTGTCTTTTTGTATTCCTTGTGAAACTCGGGGTCTTTAAAAGTCCGCCGCATCGCTTCCTGCAGGATCTGGACCCGCTCTTTTGGTGTTCCCAGAGGAAGCACAAACGGCGAGCCGGCCATCTGGAAGGTCCGGTGCATCGAGATCAATTTCCGTTCCCTGTCGGATCCGGCAAAGCTCTCGAGGTCCGGGAGTTCGGCGTAGCGGGGATGGAGATGCTTTTGCCCTTTGGGCACCTCGATGATGGCATGGAAATCCGCAAGGCCTTTGTCCATCAAGCTTTGACGTATAGGGTTATCCGGATGGTTCGATCTGACGTCCACCTCACCCCGCAGGAAAGCAATATCAAGTTCCGGGCCGCTATATCCTATCACGAATTTTGGCTCTCTCATGCCGATGAGGTATGCAAACATTCTGCCAGTGTAGTAAATCGTATGCCCCACAGACTGGGCACCGACCCGCAGGCCTGGCACTGAGCGCAGCTTCTCCGGACCGCTCAGACCTGCATCCCTGCGGCTTATGAAAATATGCGGGTGACCGCTATAGGGAGTTCCCAGATAGATCAGCTTATCGATATCGTAGAGAACCCCAGTCTCGCCTACGACAGCGGCTGGCACCAAGGAGGAGAGCATAGCGCCGATGGTCAGCCCATCGGGACGGGCCGTCCTGTAGATGTGGTTTGCGGCCTTTCGGCCTCCACCCCCGGGCATGTACTCAATAACGATGGTGGGGTTTCCTGGAATATGCTTCCGGAGAAAAGAAACAACAGCCCTTATGCGCATGTCTGCTGTGCCGCCTGGGTCAGTGCCCGCGACGACACTGATGGTCTTATCCTGGTAAAAGGGAGTCTGAGCAACCGCATAACCCGCTAAAACAGGCCAGATCAGCAGCACGTAAAAACCAGCCCTGGCTAAGACAACGCGCCTGACATTTTCGCTCTTCATAGCCTTTCTCTCCATACAGATTCCTGACAACGCATTTCTACGCCTCGGCAATTTTCATACAGCCCTCCCAAGTCGGACGACTTTGTTCTACCACTCCTGCCGTCGCTCACCCTTCCGGTGCCATGCCCTTCTTCTTGAGTTCGTCGATGGCGTTGGGAGTTTTTTCGAGGTCGCCGACGCCCATACCTTTGAGCACCTGGGGCGCCTTGGTGAACTGGATGTCGTCATAGGGCACCACCTCGATCCGGTTGCCCCACGGGTCGCGGAAATTGAGCCGCCGGTCGAGTGTCTCGACGCCAAGTTCTTTCAGCGCCCGGCGTACCGGCTCCCGGTCGTCGACGACAAAACCGAAATGGCGCTTGTCGTCCGCCTCCTGGGTCTTGCCAAGGCTCAATTGGATGAACTGGTCGCCGAGGTCGATGAAGGCGTTGCGCTCGCTTTTACCCCGAAGCGTGAACTCAAAGATCGCGCCGTAAAATTCAAGCGCCGCTTCCAAGTCCCCCACCTCCAGGACCACGTGGTTGATCCCCAACGCGCGGGCTTTTTTTTCACCGTTGTCGCTCATCGGTACCCCCCTTTCGTTGAATAGGTCACCTAGGTTCGTGATGTTTGCCAGCTAATCTGCCATCGAGGCGCCGCCGGCGCAACCCCCCACGCACGGTTCGACAATAAAGGTGGGAGGCCAAATCACCCATGCGCTGTCTGCAACGCGAACTCACGGACTACGACAAGGACCCCACTATTCCCCACTGAGGATTGCGCTATGACCGCTACGCGTAGTATGAGAGGCTGCAAAGGAGGTCTCTATGGAAGGAGCAGGAATTATCTTGGATGCGCTGGGAAGAGTCCGGGAAACGCTGCATAGCGCACTCTCCGACTCGACTGCAGAAGAGCTTCATCGAGAGCCGCATCCGCCCATCGGCTGGCTTGCCTGGCGCCTCACCCGCGTGCAGGACAGCCAGATCTCGCGCCTGGCTGGACAGGAGCAGGCCTGGATCTCCGACGGCTGGCATGCTCGCTTCAATATGGCACCCAGCCCCAATGACTATGGCCCGGGCCTTAGCCATACCCGGGAGCAGGTCGCTCAGTTTCGAGCTGATGCCAAGACCTTGCTCGATTATCACGACGCCATCTTTGAGCGCTCCAAAGCCTATCTGGCGACAGCTGCGCCTGCGGAGTTGGACCGAGTGCTCAATGAGCCCCAGTATAAGCCTCCGCCCACGGTTGCGGTCCGCCTGGTTAGCGTAATCCAGAGCAGCTTGCAAGGGACGGGGCAAATCATTTATCTGCGCGGCCTTCATCGCCGCGGCGGTTGGTTCCCGAGAGAAGGCTCCTAAAAAGACTCTTAAAAGGAGTCCTTAAAAAGCAAAAAGGGGACAGCCTCCTGAGCCCTTTTCGTTCTATTGTTAATTCCGCCTCGACGTCCCGGCCTTAAAATATCAATCTCATCTTTTCGGAATTCCGAAAGCGTGAAAGTCTAGCAATAAAGACGAACGGCTTGAACGACTGGAACGGCTCGAACCCCAACTAGATGCGGATGATCAAGTCTTTCACTCGTACAAAAGCGCACGGCTCCGACCGGCATCATAGGCGTCTGTCCCATTGCAGGCGATCCGCATCACGCTATCGATATCCGCTCCGTCATCGATCGCCTTCCTGACCTTTGCCGTGCCCGTCAAGAGATTGATGGCGGGAACGTCGTCACGAAACTCATAAGGTTCAGTGCGCCAGGCAAAAGCATCAGGCCAGAGTGATCTTACCGCAACGAGAACAGCCATGCCGGTGCGGTAGGCGTGGAAAGCCCGGCGATCGGTGACGTGCAATTGCAGGGCGCCGCAGCGTTGTCGGGCGAACTTATGGAAGGTTGGCTCGATGACACATGGACGGAAGATCACACCGGGCAGATCGTAGCGCCCAAGCTCGTCAGCCAATTTCCTGGGATCAATGAAAGGCGCGCCGAAGAGTTCGAAGGGTCGGGTTGTACCGCGACCTTCGGAGAGATTGGTGCCCTCCAGAAGGCACATACCGGGGTAGACGATGGCTGTGTCGAGGGTCGGCATGTTAGGCGACGGCATCACCCAGGGTAAATCGCAGTCGTCGTAGTACCAATCGCGACGCCAACCCTCGCACGCCACGACCTCCAGGTCGCAGCCAATCCCAAACGTATCGTTGTACAGGCGCGCCAGCTCGCCGATAGTCATCGCGTGTCGTTGAGGAATGGGATACAAACCGCAGAAGTTTTCCAGTCCTGGGTCCAAACCGCCCCCTTCGATCTGCACGCCTCCAATGGGGTTGGGTCGGTCGAGAACGACGACTTTCACCTGGGACTTTTTTGCGGCGCCCATGCACAGTGCCATGGTGGCGGCATAAGTATAGTAGCGGGCGCCGACGTCCTGGATGTCGAAGAGAAGCACATCGATCTGAGAGAGGTGCTGAGGTGTCGGGGACAATGACTCAAAGCTCTTGCCGTAAAGACTGACCTCGGGCAGTCCGGTGACGGGATCGCGGGTGTCGCCAACTCCGACCATATCCTGGACTGCGCCCCGAATCCCATGCTCAGGCCCGAAAAGCAAGCTCAGATCGACATCCGGGTGGGCATGGAGAAGGTCAATAGCGTGATTCAGGCAACGATCCACCGTAGTTGG
Source organism: Deltaproteobacteria bacterium (assembly GCA_023250515.1). Taxonomy (GTDB): domain Bacteria; phylum Desulfobacterota; class Binatia; order UBA9968; family UBA9968; genus JAHFAO01. The sequence goes on from JAHFAO010000088.1 coordinate 12,807, forward strand.
ATTGGCAACCAGTCCCACCCGAGCCTTTGCCAACCATCGCTTAGGCTTATCTAGAAGCCTTTCCAGTCCAGTGCGCATGGTTATCATCTTACACGGCGCTACAGCAATTTGTAAAAGAGGGCAGGCTAGCCTCTTCTTTGCGGGCCGACTCTCTGCATGTTGATGCGGATAATAACCCGGCGCTCTGCCCTCATTTTCTTTCGGTACTCGTCCCAGTTCGGACTCAAGATACGCTGCGATGTTTTCGGAATTAACCCACACATACCTACTTAAAGAATCGGCTTAACCGATGAACGATCTTTCACCCTCTGCAGCCAGGCGCCTAGTCGCGGCAAAGAAAGTGTCGGTAGAACGCCGTAAGATTCCATGCGCAGAAAGCGCGGTATGACGTCGATG
>JAHFAO010000089.1 GCA_023250515.1 Deltaproteobacteria bacterium
GAGGATCTTTGACACATCATGGCCAACAGTGCCAGGGGCCGTGGCTCCCATTTTTGGCGCTGTCTTGGTGGCCATCCATTTTTCGATGCTGTTTATCCCGCTCGCCTTGGTGAAGGCGCACGCGCCTTCGATCTTAGCCGGGGCACCCAGGTGCTCAAACTTGAGGGCGTCAAACTCAATCCCCTTCTGTCCTAAGACCTGTCCGAGAAATAGGACGCCGCTGAAATGACCTACGGTCAGACCATCGGGCTTGGCAACGTTATAGACGTGGTTGGCGGCGATCAGGCTTCCGGCGCCCGGCATGTTTTCCACAACTATGGTGGGATTGCCTGGAATATATTTGCCCATGTGGCGGGCGGTGGTGCGGGAGTAGAGATCGTAGCCGCCGCCGGCCGCATAACCCACAACGATGCGGATGGTCTTGCCTTTGTAAAAGGGCTCTTGGGCAGAGATGGGTGCGCTAGAGGCGAGCCCAATGCCTACGGCTACCAATACAACCCAGGTTTTCGTTTGAATAGCCTCCTTTTGCTGAGCGGGTTAATTGGCCTCTTAACTCATAAAAAGGAAATTGTGTCAAGGCCGAAAGGCTTTCTTCCCCGACGAAAGTGCTTGCCACAGTTTTTGACGGAGGGCCGTATGGAGACAACTCGGTTTCCGGTTCCCTATAGCAGGTAAAGCTACAGAGCTTCAACCTTGGTCTGGCTTCTCATGGGGAACTTTTAATACTAGACATTTGGCGCTGCCGCCGGCCTTAATGAATTCACCGAGCGGGGTCTCAAAGACAGAAAACCCTAGGGATTTTAATCTCTCGCGGATCTCAGGACAGCCGTCGTTCATGACCACATTTTTTTCTACGACAATCGCATTACAGGCAAAGCGCCTGGCCTCGCCTTCCGGAACTGGAATGAGAGTCTCGATGTTGTTCTCCAATACTTTTAAGGCATAGGCATCAAAGGCGGCAGGATAAAATAGCGCCAGGCCATTGCCCAAAGGGCAAAAACAGGTATCCAGGTGATAAAACCACTCATTGGTGAGCTCCAGGGAGAGGATCTCGCGCTCAACGATCTCCGCCACCTTCTGGTGCGAGATGACATCAGAGCGGATATGGTATCCGGCAAAGAAGAGGTCCTCGCACAGAAGCAGGTCTCCTTCTCCTTCGAAGAAGTTCTCTTCAGGGAGATGAAAGATTTCATAACCCCTGACCTCGAACCAGTTCTGGAAAGACGCTGTCTCTCCGCGTCTTACCTCATGGCGGAAATTGCTTGCGATAAATTTGTTTTTCCACACCAGACCTGCGTTGGCAGTGAAGACCATGTCAGGCAGGCCTTGCCTCGGCTCCACCAGGGCAATCTCTATGGCAAATTGGTCTGGGAGGAGGCGATACAATCGTTTCCATTGTTCCTGAGCTAGCTGGGTATCGCTCTGACGGCTGCGGCTCATCCAAGGGTTGATCTCGTATTCGATGCCGTAAAAGAGAGGCGGACACATGAGTAGTTGCATAGTGCTAACAAGGTATCAGCAATCAGCAGTCAGCCAACCACTCTGAGCTGAAAGCTAATGGCTGACCGCTATCCCTAGCTTAAATACTGACACAATTCTCTTAAAAAGGGCTCCACATCGGTGACTAGCCCCACGGCCTGGAAGGTTCCACGATCGGTCAATTTGGTTACTACCGCAGGGTTGATATCCACGCAGACCGTCTTGACACTTGCGGGAAGGAGGTTCCCGGTGGCGATGGCGTGAAGGGTCGTTGCTATCATGAGGGCCAAGCCCACCCCACGCACCTTCTCGCGCATGAGATCTTGGGCCTTGAGGGTATCTGTGATCACGTCAGGAAGCGGGCCATCATCGCGGATGGAGCCGGCCAGGAGAAAATCGACTCCCTTTTTGACACAGGTGTAGAAGATTCCGCGAGTTAGCAATCCTTGCTCTACTGCTGGCCGGATCCCTCCTACCTTTCTGATCGTGTTGATCGCCCAAAGATGGTGCTCGTGTCCTTCAGCTGCTCGGATCTTTTTATCCAGATAAACGCCCAGGGAAGTCCCGTAAAGAGCGGACTCTATATCATGGACCGCCAAGCCATTCCCGGCAAAGAGAAGCTGCACATAATCTTTCTCGATCATCTCAACGAGGTATTCGGAGGCACCGGTATGGACAAGGCCCGGGCCTGCTACGACCAGGATCTTACCATTCTCACGGCGCACGTTCTTCATGGACTCAGCGATCTCTCGAATCAACAGTCCCTTGGGCCTTTCAGTCGAGACCGGGCTCGACATGAACTCAAAAGCCTCCCGTGGCACCCGCCTTTCAATGGGAAGGATCTTAACCCCCCGGTGGCCCACCACAATCAAATCTCCCTTCTTAACCCTATGAATGGGGATACTCTCCGCCCGCATTGCTGCCATGTCCACCCGAATTCCGCAATCCATTTCTGGCGACTCGACTTCAACCCATTTCTCTTTTAATCGGACCAAAGTGTTTAGATTGGTTGTGGCATAGAAGTTGTCTGGAAAAATCCCATCCTGAGATGCCGGTTCAAACTGGACCGATTCCTCCCCTTCATCCAAGGGCAGGGCTCCGTGCTCCTTGATCTTGGCCAGGACCCGTCCGAGGAGCTCATGGGATGGGGCTTCAACCAGAATCCGGGCGTAGCTTCGATCTGCACGGCGATGGCCGATCTGGATCTCAAGGATTTCAAAATCTGCGCCGAGGTTGATGATAAGGTCTAAGACCTTAGGAAGGATGAGCGAGTCGATGACGTGACCGGAGAGCTGGACTACGCTACGCGCCATAGACCCATTCTATCGTCGGCCTGTACCGACTACAACCGCCTCTATCCTTCATCCTTTCCACTCTGGGGCTCGCTCCGGTGGACGACAGGTAGGATAAACGTGAAGGTGGAGCCTTTCCCCCATTCACTCTCGACTTTAATCTCCCCGCCGAGCAACGTCACAAGGCGCTTAACGATGCTTAACCCCAGACCGGTGCCAGGATACTTCACCCGATCCACTCCATCCGCCATGAAGAAAGGCTCAAAAATGTACGGAATATCTTCCCCCTTTATCCCTATGCCCGTGTCGCGTACAGAAAATGAGATCTGTCCGCATTTAGGGTCGCTTGACTGTCCGTCCGGTAAGGTGCTGACTCGAAGCTCGACTTCCCCTCTATCGGTATATTTTATGGCATTGGCTAGCAAGTTCTGGACAACTTCTTTAATCTTCGACGGGTCATTCTTAATCGTCCGGATAGCTCCTTCAAGTTTGAATCTGAGATCTAGCCCTTTCTCTTCCACTAGTGGGATAAAGGACATTTCGAGCTCATCCATCATCTCTTTTAGCGGAAATTCCTTGATTTGGAGTGGCACCCTCTTGGCCTCTAGGCGGGCTAGCTCAAGGATCTCGTCAGTGAGATTAACAATGGTACGGGCGTTTTTCCCTATGGTTTCTAGACGTTGCTTGATCTTTTGGTTGAGGTCACCATAAAAGCCACCCTCAAGGAGCTCGGTGTGACCGATCACTACGTTCAATGGGGTTCTGATCTCGTGGGCCATGGTGTTCAGAAACTCGGACTTGGCTCTGAACGCCTCTTCCAGCTCTTTAGATTTCTTTTGCACCTCCTCGAAGAGCCTGGCGTTTTCCAGTGCAACTGCCGCACCGTTCGCCAACTGCTGTAAGAGATCAATCTCTTCTTGGGTAAACACTCTCGGCTGATAGGTTAACGCCCTGAGGATGCCTGTGACTTCTCCGCTCCTCGACAGCAGCGGAACTCCCAGATAACCTCGGAGTCCAAGGGTCTTAACGGTCTCTCCTGGAGGAAAAGTTTCCTCTTCAGCACTGTCCGGGATCATCAGGGGCTTCCGATTCTCCACAATCCAGCGCAGGCGCCCATATATGGCTCCACTTCGGGTAGAGGAAATAAGATTCGGATCCAATCCAGAGATTTCCATCACTCGCCAACTTTCTCCCTCAAGGATCCTTATGTCAGAGACATCAACCTTAAAAACCTCCCGTACTTTTTCTGTCAGCTTCCTAAGCAGGCTATTGATATCCAGAGAGGTGATGTCTTGGCTGATTTCCTTCAGAAGCTTTTGCATGTCCGCCTGACTGCGGGATCCCCGATAAAGACCCAGGCTTTCTTCTTTTTGCCTTCTCTCGGCGCGGATTAACTGCACCAAATATCCGTAAAAGAGGGCAATAATATAGAAAAACGGTAGCCTTAGTAGGGTGGTTGTGTTAGCTAGGCCTTTGTCATCTAAAAACATGATGATACCGTAAAGGATCATGATCAGTGTTGTGCTGAGGATGATACGGGCCAGATCCTGATTCAGGGCCGTAATCATAATCACAAGAAAGTAGGCCAAGTAGAAATCAGAGGCAGTCTGTCCGCTGATGGCCAAGGCTAGGGTAATCAGGAATATGTCGCCGAGACCTACGGCAGAGTGGACGATCGGCCGAGTCAAGATCCTTTCAGGCAAAAAATGGAGAAATAGATTGGAAAGGATGAGGAAAATAACAAGCAGGTGAGCCCATAAGAGGTCAAGCAGAAGCTTTTCGCTAAAGACAATCATCAACGATGAAACGATAACCACGAGCCAGCGTAGAAGGAGGAAATACCTTTGAAAGGTTTCTCGGGGGAATATAAGAACTGTCTGTATCGGCATGGAAAGTCATCATTGTAAGATAAGCTCAAAAAAAATGGAAGGTCCCCTATCCCTCTCAAAGTAAGGGTCCTGCGGTTGTGTTTGTAGTCTCAGCCCTCTAAAATAGTTTAAAGCCTTTTACCAGAAAGCTTTCGCTGGCAGGGAGGAGGGGGATTGATCTATGCCAGAGCTTTACAAAAATCACATCGGTGGCAAATGGGTCGCGGCCAAGTCTGGCAAGACCTTCGAGAACCGCAATCCCGCTAACCGTAACGACCTGATCGGTCTCTTCCCCGCCTCCGGTCCGGAGGACGTTGATAAGGCCGCGGGCGCCGCTAAAAAGGCCTTTTCCAAATGGCGTCTGGTGCCTGCACCTAAGCGAGGGGAGATCCTCTACCGGGTAGGAGAGCTTCTGCGCCAACGCAAGGAAGAAATCGCCCGGGTCATGACGCGCGAGATGGGAAAGATCCTCAAAGAGACACGCGGAGATATTCAAGAAGGGATCGATACGGCCTTTTATGTTGGTAGTGAAGGAAGGAGACTCTTCGGTGAGACCACGCCCTCTGAACTACCAGACAAGTTCGCCATGTCAGTGCGGGTGCCGATCGGTGTGTGTGGGCTGATCACTCCATGGAATTTTCCCATGGCCATCCCTACTTGGAAGCTCTTTCCCGCTCTCCTTTGCGGCAACACGGTTGTCCTGAAACCGGCCGAAGATACCCCTCATACTGCAGTGAAACTCTTTGAGATCCTTGAGGAGGCAGGAGTCCCCCCTGGAGTTGTTAATCTGATACACGGCAGCGGAGAAGGGGCTGGCGCGGCCCTTGTGCGCCACCGCGATGTTCAGCTCGTCTCTTTTACCGGATCGAGCGCAGTGGGACGGGAGATAGCGGCTCTTTGCGGCCAGAACTTGAAGAGGGTTTCGCTGGAAATGGGTGGCAAAAACGCTCAGATCGTCATGGAGGATGCTGATTTGAAGCTTGCCTTGGATGGAGCCCTCTGGGGAGCTTTCGGAACCACCGGACAACGCTGCACAGCTACCAGCCGTCTCATCCTGCACCAGGAGATCAAAAAAGAACTGACCGAAATGCTCATAGGACAGGTGGAAAAAATAAAAATCGGCGACGGTCTGGATGAGACTGTGGAGATGGGTCCCCTGATCAACGAAGCGGCGCGGCAGAAGGTGCACGACTATGTACAGATCGGCAAGAAGGAAGGGGCAAGGCTTCTTACTGGGGGGACGATCTATGAAGAGGGAAATTGGATCCATGGCCATTTTTATCGGCCGACAGTATTTGATCGAGTTACCCCCACCATGCGCATCGCCCAAGAAGAGATCTTTGGTCCGGTCCTCTCTATTATCGAGGTCAAGAGCTTTGAAGAGGCCATTGAGGTTCTCAACGGAACCCCCTACGGTCTCTCCAGCTCCATTTATACTCGGGATGTGGGAAGGACCTTCCGCGCCCTGAGAGATATCGAAGCTGGCATCACCTACATCAATGGCCCCACCATCGGCGCTGAAGTCCATCTGCCCTTTGGCGGCGTGAAGGAGACAGGCAACGGACACCGTGAGGCAGGGACCACTGTTTATGACATTTTTAGTGAGTGGAAGTCGGTTTACATCGATTATTCGGGAAAATTACAGAAGGCACAGATCGACAATGTGGAATAAAATGACCGAGGACCGGGGACGGCGGACCGGTCAGCGGTCTTCGGTCTCCGGTCTCTGGGGCGCAAGGAATCGTTGATGAAGGCACCTCATATTAAAACTAAGCCCCCAGGTCCCAAGGCCAAGGAAATCATTGAGCGTGATCAACGCACTACGGCCCCTGCGTATGGAAGGGTATATCCGTTAGTAGTCAAAGAGGGACGGGGGATGGTGATCGAGGATGTGGACGGCAACCTCTTCTTGGATTTCACGGCCGGAATCGCTGTGACCTCAACCGGCCACTCCCATCCCCAAGTCGTTCGAGCGATCGAGGAGCAGGCGCGCAAGTTTCTTCATTTCTGCGGCAGCGACTTCTACTACGAGCCGATGGTCAGACTAACAGAGAAATTAAGCCGTATGGCGCCAGGGCCCTCTGCCAAGAAGGTCTTTCTCACCAACTCGGGAACAGAAGCCATAGAGGCAGCCTTCAAACTGGCACGCTACAGCACGAAACGGCAACACGTCGTCGCCTTCTTGGGTTCGTTCCATGGCCGTACCTTGGGCTCGCTTTCTTTAACTGCGAGCCGGTCTTCCCACCGGGCGCATTTCGGTCCTCTGATTCCCAACGTTCACCACATCGCCTTTGGCTATTGCCACCGCTGTCCCTATAACTTAACCTACGGCTCCTGCGGTATCGAATGTGTTCGATACATCGAGAAGGTGCTCTTCCGTCATGAAGTAGTCCCAGAGGAGGTTGCTGCCATATTCGTTGAGCCGATTCAGGGCGAAGGAGGCTTCGTTGTCCCTCCACCCGAATATCTCGGCATGATCAAAGATATTTGCCAGCGCCATGGCATTCTCCTCATCGCTGATGAAGTGCAGACGGGTTTTGGCCGCACCGGAAAGATGTTTGCCTGTGAGCATTGGGGCGTAGAACCGGATATCCTTTGCGTCGCCAAAGGCATCGCCAGCGGACTCCCCCTCGGGGCGATGATTGCTCGAAGCGACATCAGCACTTGGACACCAGGCACCCATGGCTCCACCTTTGGCGGGAACCCAGTGGCCTGTGCCGCAGCTTTGGCGACCATAGCGCTATTGGAAGATGGCCTGGTCAAAAATGCCGCCGAGGTGGGGACTCACTTCAAAGAAAGGCTTGACCGACTTAAGACCGCCTACCCTGCGATCAGCGATGTCCGAGGGCTGGGTCTTATGATTGGGGTAGAGTTGGCGAAACAGGACGGTGCCCGGACACCTGATTCGGAGCTGCGGAATCAGGTTATCCGAAGAGCCTTTGAAAATGGGTTACTTCTTCTCGGCTGTGGGGAGAGCACGATTCGTTTTATCCCGCCTTTGATCGTAAGTAAAAGTGAGACGGATATCGCCGTTGAGATTTTCGCCGCAGCTCTAAAAGAGCTGGCCCATTAAGGTGAGCCAACTCTCCTCCTTTCTTTTTTCAGCACGGGTTCAAGCGTTTTCCAGATCTCCTCTACAATGACTTGGTAGCCCGCACCAGTCGGATGAATCCCATCTGCCTGGTTAAGAAAGGGTTTTCCAGCCACCCCTTCCAGAAAGAATGGAATCAGATTCAGCCGGTACTTTTGCGCCAGTTCCGTATAGATATTGTCAAAACCCTTCCGGTAGGATTCCCCGTAGTTGGAAGGCATACGCATCCCTGCAAGCACAACCCTGATATCCTTTGACTGAAGCTGCTGGATAATACTTTCCAGATTCTTCCGGGTCTCTTCCAGAGGAATCCCTCTGAGCCCGTCATTTCCGCCGAGTTCCAGTATGACGATCTTAGGTTGGCTTTTCAGCACCCACTCCACCCGCCTAACCCCGCCTGCTGTGGTGTCTCCGCTTACACCAGCATTGACGACGCGGTAGTTGTAGCCGGCACGATCGAGTTTTTCCTGGAGACGATTCGGGTAGCTTTCCTCTGCCGGGACACCGAGACCCGCAGTCAGACTGTCCCCTAAAGCAACGATGACAGGTTTCCCCTCGTGGTTAGCCTCGGGCTCGACTTTACTCGCATTAGCCGGAGAAGGCCTCTCTTTAGGAGTTGGCTTGCACGCAGAGATGGAGGATAGGAAAAGGGGCAAAGCCGCGATGCCAATTCCCAGCATGAGTTTTCTCGCCTGCATTTGCAACAATTAATTGTATAATGGACTAACCGTAGCAACAACAAGGAGAGTAATCTCCGGGAGTTTCTTTTATGATCTCAGTCCAAAACGTTCGCATGCGGCTTAAGAGCGGCGGCCTTGAAATAGAAATACTGAGGGATGTAAGTCTGGAGGTGCCCTCAGGTCAGATCTGTGCTGTCGTGGGCCCCTCTGGAAGCGGCAAATCCACTCTTCTCGGGCTCATAGCCGGACTCGACACACCTACTGCGGGCCGGATTTTTCTTGATGGGACTGAGATTACTCGACTCAGCGAAGACGAGATGGCCCGGGTGAGGCGCAGGAAGGTTGGCTACATCTTCCAATCCTTCCACCTCATTCCCACCCTCACCGCATTGGAGAATGTCTCTGTCCCGCTTGAACTCAATGGTGACCCACAGGCCAAGAGTAAGGCAGAGGAGCTGCTATTCGAGGTAGGGCTAAACGACCGCAAGGATCATTATCCGGTGCAGTTATCGGGTGGGGAGCAGCAACGGGTGGCCGTCGCCCGTGCCTTTTCTTGTCGCCCTCCAGTACTGCTTGCTGACGAACCCACAGGCAACCTTGACACGACGACCGGGGCCGAGGTCATCGCCCTCCTCCTGCGGCTTAACCGCGAGCACAGAAGCACTCTGGTGCTGGTTACCCATGATCCAGCGCTTGCGGCTCATGTGGACCGGGTGGTGACCCTGCGCGACGGCCGTATTACCGGAGATGAGGGACGAGTGGAAAAATGAGTTACTTTAGTCTGCGGATGGCCTCGAGGGAGATACGCGCTGCCTGGCGCCACTTCATTTATTTCTTTATCTGCATCTCGCTTGGGGTTGGTTCTTTGGTAGCGGTGAGTAGCTTTTCTGCGAACCTGGAGAGGGCCATCCACCGGGAAGCTCGCACCCTCATGGCCGGAGATGTGGAGTTGAGAAGCAACCGGGGATTAAGTTTAAAAGCACAGGCCTCCCTCAACTCGCTAAAAGAGAGGGGCATGCTTGCGACTCACGTGAGCGAGCTTGTGGCAATGGCGGCTCGCACGAAGGGACCGGAAGTCCAGCTCGTGGAGCTGAAGGCAGTGGAGGCTAGCTATCCCTTTTACGGCAAGGTCACTACCGATCCCGCGCTACCTCTAGCAAAGCTGTTGGAAGAAAAGGGTGTCGTGGCACAGGAGTCCCTGCTCCTCCGGATGGGAATTGAAGTAGGCGAAAGGATCAGGTTGGGAAAGGCCGAGTTCACAGTGCGAGGAATCCTCAAGGGGGAACCTGACCGTGCTGTCGGACTCTTCAGCCTTGGTCCCAGAGTGCTTCTTTCCCAAGACGGCCTTAATTCCACAGGTCTCATCCAGCCAGGAAGTCGTGTACGGCACCGTTACCTCCTCCGTGTGCCGCCAGAGTTTACCGCCGCCTCAGTAGCCAAGACATTGAAACAGGAACTTGCCGGGGAGACCGTTAGGATTAGCACCTACGAGGAAGCCCAACCGCGGCTCCGTCGCTTTATTGATCAGCTCGGGAGCTACCTAGGACTTCTTGGCCTCATCACCTTGCTGATAGGAGGGATAGGTGTGGGAACTAGCGTCCAGGCATTCTTAAAAGAAAAACTTGGCACGATTGCCATCCTCAAGTGCCTTGGCGCAGATGCAAAAAGCGTCCTGAGGATCTATCTGTTGCAGACGATCATTCTCGGATTCCTAGGGAGCGCCCTTGGGATCATTCTGGGCTTGGCGGTCCAATTCTCGCTTTTAGGTTTTGTTCCATCCTATCTGCCCATAGAGGTCCATTTCCAGCTCTTTCCCTTGCCTCTCATTAAGGGGCTTGCCTTGGGCTTGATGACTACTCTTCTGTTCTCTTTATTCCCCTTGCTTGAGGTGCGTCACGTTCCACCCGCACTGATTTTTCGTCGTGAGGTTTCTTACTCACCTGGGCCTTTATGGAGGCGGATTCCCTGGCGGATGCTGGCGGCCATCCTTTCAGGCTTTATCGCGCTGTCGCTATGGCAAGCGGGCAATTTAAAGGTGGGAGGAATTTTCATCGGTGGTGCTCTCCTTGCCGGCGCCTCGCTGGCCGTAAGCAGCCAGTTAGTTGTTTACTTGACAAGCAAACTGCGTCGTTTTGGTTCGCAGGTCATCCGTCAGGCACTGGCCAACATTTATCGTCCAGGAGGCCAAGCTCTTGGAGTTATGGTCTCCGTAGGGCTCGCCGTGATGGTGATTTTGGCTCTCTATCTGGTAGAGAAGAGTCTGCTGCAACAGATCGAGCGCAATTTGCCGGAAAGCGCGCCGAGCTTCTTCTTCATCGATATCCAGCCCGACCAGAAGGAAAGACTGGAAAGACTCTTGGGCCAATGGAGTGGAGGGCAGAGGGTAGAAATGGCCCCGCTCATCCGTTCCAGGCTTGTTTCTATCAATGGCAGACGCATCGATCATAATCGCTTGGAGAGCCAGGAGAGGGGCTGGTACTTCACCCGGGAGTACGTGCTGACCACCATGAGGGATTTACCCAAAGGCAATGCCATCGTTCGGGGAAAATGGTGGGACGGCAACGCCCCTACTGTTCAACCTGAGGTTTCGGTCGAAGAGGAATCGGCACGCCACTTAGGAGTGGATATCGGCTCGCTGATTGTCTTCGACATCCAGGGGGCAAGGGTCTCCGCCAGGGTATCCAGCCTCCGCACGGTCAACTGGGCGGATCTCTCGACGAACTTTTTCGTGATTTTTTCTCCCGGATCGCTGGATGGCGCCCCGACAACTTATGTCGCGACGGCGCAGGTTCCGCAAAAAATGGAGATCCCGTTACAGCAGGCAGTAGCAAAAGAGTTTCCCAATGTAAGCGCGATACATGTGCGGGACGTGCTGGAAACGGTTGGCAGGATCATTGAAAAGATTGGACTCGTTGTCCGTTTTGTGGCCTCTGCAGGCATTCTGGCAGGAATCATCGTCATGGTTGGCGCGCTCGCCGCAACACGCTACCAGAGAATTTATGAGTCGATTCTTTTTAAAGCTCTGGGCGCAACGCGGAGTTTTCTCTTGCGCACCTTCGCCGTCGAATTTATGCTCCTAGGGGCGGCTGGGGGCGTGATCGGTCTGGCTCTTGGTGCCATCCTCGCCTGGATAGTCCTTCGCTTTGTCATGGAAATTCCATTCTTTTTTCATCCACGGGCTATGGCGGCGGGATTGGTTCTAACCATTCTCCTCACAGGTGCGGTAGGCTTCCTGGGTAGCTTTAAAATTTTGGCGAAGAGGCCATTACAGATTCTCCGCCACGAGTGATACTCATTGGAGTTTAGATGCGAGCTCCTCGATGGCCCGCAGGGCCAGGGAGTCACTTGGACTAAATTGTAAGGCTCCGCGAAACTCCTCAAGGGCTTTATTGATCATTCCTTTGGCCGCGTAAATATGGCCTAAGTTGAGATAGGGGAAGTGGCGCGGCTCGTAGCGCTTGGCGTTTTTGGCCTTCTCCAACCAAGGGATAGCCTCGTCTAGCTTCTGCTGCTGCATGAGGTAGACACCGATGTCGTTGTAGGGGTTGCCGAAATCGGGGTCGATCTTGATGGCGATTTCACACTGGGCAATCGCTTCTTCTATCCTCCCTTGAAAGCTGTAAGTCCAACCCAAGTAAGTATGGGCATCTGCCGTGGCATACAGCGCAATCGACTCTTTGTAGAGGCGGATGGCCTCTTCCAATTCTCCAGCCATCTGATGCTGCATGGCCTCTTGCACCAGCTCCATCGCTCTTTCGTGGTCTTTCCAAGTCATACTTTAAAGTTTCGCGTTTCGAGTAACCCTTAATCCCTTGAACCCTTCATCCTTCTGCCTCAGATTCCCCAGGCGCCGCTAAGATGGATGTTGGCGCCGTTGATATACCGCGCCTCGTCCGAGAGGAGGAAGCGGACCACAGAGGTGGCATCCTCAAGTGTACCCGCATATCCCGCGGGGATTCTCTTCACCATCGCGGCCAGCTCCTCCTTCGGTGCGCTGCCGGAATCGACGAAACCGGGAGAGATGGCATTGACTGTAATCCCATGAGGGGCCAGAACGCGGGCCAAGGAGCGGGCGAGGACAAGCAGCCCTACCTTGGCGATATAGTGCGCAGTTAATTGAGGTTGTGCAATCAATTGGTCCGCATTGGCCATGCTAAAACAGACAATCCGTCCCCATTTTCGGTTGATCATACCTGCGACGACAGCTTGACTCAGGTAAAAAACCGGATGGAGGTTATTATCGAACATGGAATGCCACCCTTCGACACTCTCCTCCAGAAGGTTAACCCGGTGATAAGGCCCGGCACAATTAATCAGGGCATCGACCCGTCCCCACTCTCCCTCCACCTGCTTAGCCATCTGCTGGGCGGCCTTGGGCTCGGAGACGTCACACTGGATTGCTAGACCCCTCGAGCCTTTTTTCTGAATGGCATCAGCGACCTCAGCTCCGTCCTTAGCACTGGTGCGATAGCAAATAGCTACTGACCAGCCCCGCTCGGCCAAATCCAGGGCTATCGCTCGTCCTATACCGCGCGCCCCTCCGGTGATTAAAGCAACCTTGTCACTCATGATTAAACCCTTCGTTATTCGTTACTCGTTGACCTGTTAACCCCGATCCGACATTAATAGGTCCAAGGAATCGCCGCTGACGAGCATCAGATCTCGGCGAAGAGCTGTTTTGGCCATGAATCAGAAGCTCACCTCCAGTGTGGTTACAGCGGTACGAC
>JAHFAO010000007.1:0-7663 GCA_023250515.1 Deltaproteobacteria bacterium
GGGGCCGGTGTAGATGAGATCTGCCCAGTCGCCTTTCTTTTGCCTTCACATCTGAAAGATCGCGGCGAAGGGTCGCTCCATCACTTGCCTAATGAAATTTGCAAGTTTGCAATCCTGACGCCTGACACCTGCTAAATGGCACCTCGATCCGAGATCGTCGCTTAAACGCCAAATACGAAGGTCGTTTTTTCTGTAAATTTTTCGATCTAACTTTTTCTGCAGGCTCAACGAATCAAGCTGAGCCGTCGGCGAGAGGATAAGGGCACCGACTGTACCAAATCAACTGTAGGTTCAGAACACACCGTAGCTTCCATGAGCCGAAGCTTCTCGCCGATCGGTTCTCTAGCGTCGAGTTAGATTTGAACCTTGATAATGCTTCCAGGGGAGGCGCTACTAAGCGACTCTCGCACGCGAGGCATCAACGGCCCGAAGATCGTCAATGTCGTTGGTCGCTGTGACCATCACAACGATTGCAAGGTCCAACCCGAACAGATTTTGCTGGTACTCGACACCCTGGTCTACGGTGAGAAATACATCGAATTCTTGAGCGGCACGGCGAAGCAGAGGCCCGTTTTCGGTCCCCAACCAGCCCATCTCAGTCACGGTATAAACGTCGTGGCCGGGCAGCTCGCGCTTGGGCTTCCTCGGTACGCACTCATCCAGCAGCACGCGCACCTGACACCAAAATCTGTTTGGCTTCCTCCAAGGCGGCCACTGCCTGCTCGCGAGTCACGCTGGGAAAGTCGTCGAGGAACTCGTCCAGCGGGCGCCCGGCTTCCAAATAATCAATCAGCGCCTGCGCTGGTACACGAGTCCCGATGAAAACGGGAGTGCCGCCGAGGATTTCGGGGTCACTGTGAATCACGCTTTGTCGAATTCCCATGAAACTACCTCCCCCAGCAGAGTAGCACGAGCTCCAATACAAATCTAACTATTAAGTGAGCTGCCGTAACTCAGGCAGTGTATTAAGTTTTTCTCTCTAAGATCAGAAATTCAGGGTCCATCAGAAATTCAGGGTCAAGTCTTGTTCTTTGGCATTAGCCGCGACTCCACATCCTCACTCCACCCTCTCAACCTGGAATCCCATACCATCCTCTCCCGAATCCTCTTTCTCTCATGGCTCACCGTGGTGTAATCGATCCCTCCCATGGATCTCCCGATCTCTCCCTGGTTGATCCCACTATACCGATACATCATCTCCATAACCAACCCCCGTTGATCCCGATACCCACTTCGCTTCTTTCTGATCTCCTCCGCCTTTAGCTTAAAGTACGCTGCGTATTTTCTTAGCACCTCCTCTGCCTCTATCTTCTGCAACACCCTTAACGAGGGCTGCTCTTTGACACTTCCCTTCCCCTTCCTCCACTTCCCTCTCACCCGCTCCCAAAAACCCTCTTCCCCTAAAATCACCTGCCCCTTTAGATCCTCCCACGGAGTACCGTAGCCCTCCTGCAACCCTTCCTCTACGTATCGGGCATATCTCTTCCTTGATCCCCCAACATAACCCAGCACTTCATCGTAGACCACCCAAGGCTGCCTCTTCCCGTAAGACAGATATCCCTCCAAACTGCTCCGTCCATACTGCTGTAGATGTTTCAGCTTCTCTTTGTAATCTCTACGCTGCATAGAACCGATCCGGACCGGGTTCAGATGCACGTAGCGGCTAAGCCCCAATAAGTAACTATCCGCCTCTACCACTATGGCCTTGAATCTTCCCTGATACAGGTGCCCTACCCGCCGGTGTCGTCGATTGTAAAATCCCGTGTACGATACGTTGAAATGTCTCATGAACTCCGACAGGTTCGCCTTGGGAGTCTCTAGGATCAGATGAAAATGGTCGCTCATCAGCACATAGCCATGCAGTCTCACCGAGTAGATGGCTAAAGAACTCTTAAGCTTTTCCAGGAATACTGACCGGTCTTGGTCGTCTCTGTAGATGGCTTTCTGTTCGTTGCCCCGGCAGGTGACATGATAGTAGGCATGGGGATAATCAATCCGCAGCGGCCTGGTCATGGCCCTTGTCTATCAGATAGAGGGATCAATATCAAACCCCAAGATTTGACCCTCTACTCCAACCTACTCTCTCTACTCTATTTCGGCGGAGCTCCTCTATGATTTTTTTCCCTTTCTTCTTTTTTACAAAACTCTCGTTCGTTATTTCCCCAAGAGCTTTTTCATTCGGTCGATAACCTCTGGCGGCTGCGTTGCTACCTCCGTTGCCAGGGCCTGAAGTTCTTCCCCTGTGACTGGATCTAGCTCGTACTTTCTTTTCTTCACTTCCGCCAGGAACTCAGGATCGCCCATAGTCTTGGCGAAGGCCTCGCGCAGAATCTTAGTCCGTTCCGCTGGAATTCCTGGGTTTGCCACCATTGGTCGACCGAGGGAGCCGGTTGCAAGGATCACCGTGGCCAGGCGCCGGCCGCTCTCGGGCGTCTTATATTGATCCATCAGCTCATGGACCGTAGGGACATCGGCCAGCCTCGGATCCCGTTTGTGCCCTGTCTGGACTATGTTCCGAACGAACCCCTTTTTGCGCCAGGTATGGAAAGGCTCGCGGCCAAAAAAGGCCTCAATCGTAAACGCACGGCACTGGATCTCCCCTCTCTCGACCGCTAGGTCAATCTCCTGGCCCCCTGGGTAACCGGTAACCATAGCAAATGTTGTCCCGAGGGTTTCCTCCATAAGCTTTGGTATAAAATACTCGGGTGACCCAGTCCCCGTGGCGCCGCACTTTGGTGGCACAGAGGCCTTGCGAATATCTTCGATGGTTTTATAGGGGGCATCGGCGCGCATGTACATTTGTCGCTCAACCCGTACCGGGGAGCCGATCCAGTTAAACTTCGCCCAGTCGAACTGTACCTCTTTGCGTCCGAGAAGCTGCTCAAAATAAAGCGACGGGAGGAAAATCCCAAGGGTTAAGCCATCAGGCTTGGCCACGTTATAGACATAGTTGGCCGCAATCATCGTACCCGCGCCCGGCATGTTCTGTACAATGATGTTCGGGTTTCCAGGGATATGCTTCGGCATGTGGTTGGCGATGATGCGCGCCCATAGATCATAAAGATCGCCTGCGGGAACGCCTACCACAATCCTGATAGTTTTACCTTCATAGAAGGGGGTCTGGGCTGGGAGGTCTGAGCTCCATACCAGAGCAAACAAAAGAGCCAAGACAATCGTTTTCAAAGAAGCCTCCTCCACTTATTACTCAGAAAGTCAGCGCTATCACAGTGCAAAATGAAGATTGCAAATAGCAAAAGTCAAAGGAAAAACAGAATCCAGTAGACAGGATCCAGAATTCAGAATGGAATGGAAAGGTTTCTGGATTCTGGCTATTGAGTTCTGACTACTGTTTTAATTTTGCATTTTTCACTTTGCACTTTGAATTTTGCATTGGAATGCGGTTATTTACCCAAAAGCTTCCTCATCCTCTCAATGACCTCGGCGGGCTGAGCGACGACCTCTTTTGCTATGGTCTCCAGCTCGTCGCCGCTCACTGGATCCAACTCGTATTTTCTCTTCTTGACTTCGGCTAGGAAGTCGGGGTCTGTCATCGTCCGTGCGAAGGCCTCGCGCAAAATTTTGACGCGGTCAGTCGCGATGCCTGGAGTACCTACCGTGGGACGACCGAGCGAGCCCGGGGAGAGAAGAACCCTAGCTAGTCCCCTGACTGCGTCGGTCGCCCGGTATTTGTCCAGCAGCTCATAGACCGTAGGGACATCGGGGAGCCTCGGATCACGTCTCCTCCCTCCCTGAACGAGTACCCGAACAAACCCTGTCTTGGCCCAAGTACGTCCAGGTTCGCGATCAAAAAACGACGATATGCTTCCTGTGCGGCATTGCATCTCTCCCTTCTCGATGGCCATATGGACCTCGGCGGCGCCTGGGTACCCGACCACAACGTTGAACTTCACGCCCAGGATCTCTTCGAGAAGCTTCGGGAAATAATAATCCACCGAGCCGGTTCCGGTAGCCCCGCACCTTGGTGGCTCCACAGCCTGGCGCAGATCTTCGATGGTTTTGTACGGGGTGTCGGACCGGATGAAAAGCACCTCCGCGGTCCGCTCCGGAGAGCCAATCCAGCTAAATTTGGCCCAGTCAAACCGGACTTCTTTACGTCCTGCAAGCTGCTCGAGGTAAAGCGCGGGGGCAATGGTCCCAAGGATTAATCCATCGGGTTTGGCCATGTTGTACACATAATTGGCGGCAACCATGGAGCCGCCGCCAGGCATATTTTGGACCACCAATTCAGGGTTACCCGGGATGTACTTGCCCATATGTTGGGCGATGAGACGTGTCCATATGTCGTTGCTGCCCCCAGGAGTGAACCCCACGATCATCCTGACAGCCTTGCCTTGATAGAAAGGGGTTTGGGCGTGGAGGTTAGAGCCCCATGCCAGGAGGAGCAAAACAGCCAATGTTGCCTTTTTCATCCGGCAGCTACCTTTGGGCTTTTTGGGCTTATTTCCTCAACAGTTTCTTCAACCACTTGCTACGCTTGGGGAGGAGACCTGCCCAGTCGCGTTTCTTTTGCCTTCTTCTCTCGCCGCCCCTTGGCCCTTGAAATCTACTCATCTTTTTTTTGCACCGTCCGGTTCCGATTCTACCTTCCGAAGAGCTCCTGCAGAACTTTTTCTTGCTCCGGAGATAGCGTCGCATCTTCCTCGTAATAGCCGTGCCAGTACTTAACTCCGGGTTTAGGTATCCAGTAGGAAGGGAGGTAATCCGTGGGCACATCCAGTCTCCGACTCACATAACCCATGGCTTTACTCCAGGCTGTCTGGCCTTCTTTGGTTAGAAGCCAATTGAGAAAGACCGTTGTGGCGTTGGGATGAGGGGCCTTGTTGAGTAACATTGCACTGCCGAAGGCGGCAGTGACATAACCGCCATAGTCTTTGAACTCCGATACCACACCGAACTTAAGCCCTCGTTTTGAGAGCTGAAACATGATGGTACCTGGGCCCAGATGAAGGGGGTACTTGCCTTGAGCAACCCACTCAATCTGTCGCCGCTGGTCCCTATCAATGGCAGCGGCTTGGGTGCGGATCTTTCTATAGTAATCTGTTGCCTTCTCTGGACCCAGCACATGCCATAACCAGCGGAAGACACCCTGTCCTGTCCCTGAAGGAATAGGATCTTGAACAACGATCTTCCCTTTCCATTTTGGTTCAAGAAGTTTGGTGAGCTCATCGACCTCGTCGGCTTTCACCTGGGCAGGGTTGAAGATCAATGGAGCATTGTTCTGAGTTGTGAAAACCAAATTATAACGGGTAGAGCGATCTGAGAACTCCAGGCGACCGTCGCGCCAGTACTTTAGGTCCGTTACCTCCGGGAGGATTAGGGCTGGCTCTATGGGATCGAGGGCCTTCATGGGCTTGAAATAAGCATTGGCAGTGCTGGTTCCGCTAAGCACAATATCAACGCTGTAAATGCCGGCATCCCGTTCTGCCTTAACCCTGGTGGCCAACTCACCACCTCGCGCTCCTGAATACTCGATACTGATATCGGGGAAAGCCTTCTTAAAGCCCTGGGTCATAGCATCACGGATCAGGTCCCCGGGTGGACCCATGACGACCACTTTCCCCTCCTTTTTGGCTTCCGTAAGAGCCTTTTCCCATTTTTCCTGCCAGGTGGCCTTAGTCTGCGCAGAGGAGGCATTGGGCCACACCAAGGAGAGGAACCCCACAGTTCCTAATAATAAGGCAGCGCGCATGTATCGATTATTCATGGCTCTTTCCTCCTCCATCAGGACTCAACTGCGACACGGCGCAATCCCAGAACTCGGGTAATGAATAGGAGCACAAAGATCAGAAATACGATGAAAACCCCCAGAACAGCAGCCTTCTCCATATTCGCCTCTGCTATGTAGTCGAGCATCAGAAGGGAGATCGTCCGGGAATTGTGGGTGGAGAGGAAAACTACCGTCGGGATATCTCGCACTGCTGAAATGAAGACGATGATTCCTACTGCTATCATGGTTGGCCTAAGGAGGGGCAGCATGATGCGGCGAAACCCCGAGAGCCAGGAAGCCCCGGAAGCCGTGGATGCCTCCTCCAGTTCCTTGCTGATCTGCATGACGCCCGCCTTAATGATTTGGGTCCCAAGGGGTATCTCTTTAATGATGATAGCCAAAATAAGCAGAAAGACCGTTCCGTAAATTAATTTAATCAGTTCACCTGATCCGAGGGCGGCCCAAAGAAGCGCCAGACTGATCAAGATTCCCGGCACAGCCCAGGGTAACCAGGAGAGAATGTCGATGAGTCCACGACAGGCAAATCTTGTGCGCACGATGTAGTAGCTGGTCAGAGCGTAAAGGACGGTACCGAGTATGCCCGCGCCTAGTCCCAGGATGAGCGTGTTTTTAAGCGAGCGAAGGAAGATAGGGTCGGTAAAGGCTGTGGCCCAGTGACGGGTGGTCCAAGGCTTCTCGAGGTCGAAGTTGCCAAAGAACTCCATGAATGTCCCCATCACCAGGGTAGCCAAGGGAACGACGATCATGACAAAGATGAACAGCATACAAAGTCCAAATGTTACCCAGCGCCAGGGACCCAGACTGAAAGACCGGACAGCATAACTACGGCCTGTAATCGTAGTAAATTCGCGGCCTCGCAGCAGCGTCTTTTGAAGCCAGATCAGCAGAAAAATCATCACCAGGAAGATACTGCATAGGGCCGTGGCCCGACCATAAAGCGGCGGTTCCCAGTGAATGAAGTCATAGACCTTGGTCGAAATGACATAAATTTTCGCCGGGATCCCCAGAACCAACTCAATCTCAAATGACTCGAGGCTTCTAATGAACCCTAAAGCCGTGGAAACAAGAAGGGCCGGAGCAAGGATAGGTACGGTGATGCGAAATAGGACCCCCAGGTTGTTGCTGCCCGAGATTCGGGCGGCTTCCTCCAAAGCTGCATCCATGGTTTTAAAAGCAGGCGTCATTAGAAGGAACCTCACTGAGGTGCTGAAGGCCAGGTGACACCAAACAATCCCCCAGTAAGAGTAGACGTCAAACGGTGCTGCGGAGAGCCGAAAGACTTTCATTAGGAATTTGTTGATGAGTCCATAATGGGGATCTAGGAGAAGGATCCACCCTAAAGTCATGGGAAGCAGGGGGAGAAAAAACCCCAGCCAGAGCATCAACTCTATGAAACCCTTCCAAGGAGTGTCCGTGCGCGTCACCACCCACGCAAAGAAGATAGCCAGGACGCTGGTTATAGCTACTCTTACGGCGCCCAGGCTGAACGTGTTGGCAAGGGCTAACGGAAGACCGCGATCGCTGAAGGCTGCTATCCATCCTTCCAGACCCCAGGACGTGGGCTGCCCTGGCCGGTTTATGACAAAGCTCTTAACGAAAAGGAGTCCTACAGGGTAGGCCAACATAAACAGCAAAAGGGCAACGAAGAGGGGCAAAAATATCCAGGACCAGGATAGACTGGGAAGCTCGACCCTATGCAAAGCGATTCTCTTCGTAAGTTCCATCTCACCCACGCAGGATGGACATGTCCCTACCTGCCAAACAGTTCCTTGAGAATCTTCTCCTCCTCTGCGGTCCGCTTCACATTTTCCTCCGAGTGGCTGAGCCAGTATCTGTCCCCTGTTTTAGGGGCAGCGCTAAAGACCTTGGCGCCGGGCTTGGGGATTACGTAAGGAGGTAGATGGTCCGTAGAAA
>JAHFAO010000007.1:7763-20447 GCA_023250515.1 Deltaproteobacteria bacterium
GTCCGCTTCACATTTTCCTCCGAGTGGCTGAGCCAGTATCTGTCCCCTGTTTTAGGGGCAGCGCTAAAGACCTTGGCGCCGGGCTTGGGGATTACGTAAGGAGGTAGATGGTCCGTAGAAACATCGACTCGCCGGCTAACGTGACCCATAGCCTTGCTCCAAGCTGTTTGTCCTTCTTTACCCAACACCCAGTTGAGAAAGACCGTTGCGCCGTTGGGATGAGGGGCTTTATTGATCAGCATGGCACTTCCGAAGCTCGCAGTAAGATAGGTGCCGTAGTCTTTGAACTCCTGCAGAATGCCGAACTTAAGCCCGCGTTGTATAAGCTGAGCCATGACGCCGTCGCTAGGAGCAAGAAGGAAGGCGTACTTACCCTGAGCTACCCACTCAATCTGGCGACGCTGGTCGCGGTCCACGACCGCCGCTTGGGCATGGATCTTCCTATAATACTCAGATGCCTTCTCCGGCCCCAGCACCCGCCATATCCAGCGGAAGGTGACATTCCCTGAGCCTGACGGCAGAGGATCATTGAGAACAAATTTGCCCTTCCACTTGGGATCCAAGAGCTTAGGAAGCTCATCGATCTCCTCAGGCTTTGCTAGCTGGGGATTATAAACCAGCGGGGTTTTGAGCATATTCACAAAGACCAGGTTGAAACGAGTTGTCTCATCAGAAAATTCCAGGGTGTTGCCCCGCCAGTTTTTCAAGTCTGTGACCTCTGGCAAGATCAGGGCGGGCTCGATAGGATCCAGCGCCTTCATGGGCTTCATGTATGTGATCGCGGTGGTGGTCCCGCTCAAGAGAATATCGACGCTGTAGATGCCGCCATCCCGCTCTGCCTTCATTCTGGTGGCCTGCTCACCACCGCGAGCGCCGGAATATTCAACGCTGATATCGGGAAAGGATTTTTTAAACCCCTGAGCCATCGCATTGCGGATTTCTTCACCTGGTGGTCCCCAGACCACCACCTTGCCCTCTTTTTTGGCCTCGCTTAGGACCTTGTCCCATGTCTTTTGCCAATTGGGCTTCATCTGGGCCATGGCTGGCGGGCGCAGCACGAAGAAAAGAAGCCCTAGGCCAGTGAGGAATGAACCCAGAGAAAAGAGTAAAGACTTCATAACCGTTGGCATCGTTTCCATCCTAATTGACCTCCCCCCATTGCCGTTGCCTTTTGTGCCATGATCTCATCTATGCAGTGGACGATGTAAGCCTATCTTCCAAAGAGTTCTTTCAGGATCCTCTCCTCCTCGACTGTCCTTTCCACGTTCTCTTCGTGGTGGCTGATCCAGTACCTGTCGCCAGGCTTGTAGTGGCTGACCCAGAATCTGGCGCCTCCCTTAGGTACGAGGTATGGGGATACGTGATCCGTTGGGACATCCAAACGGTGACTGGCAGCATTGATGGCCCTGCTCCAGGCTGTCTGCCCATCCACGGACAAAAGCCAGTTTATATAAACTGTGGCCGCATTGGGGTGAGGGGCCTTGTGAATGAGCATGAGGCTGCCAAACCCGGCGGTGATGTAGCCGCCATAGTCAGCGAACTCGGGCAACACGCCGAATTTGAGACCGCGCTGAAGCAGTTGTTCCCCGACTGCGCTACTCGGGCTGAAAAGAATAGCATACTTCCCTTGGACCACCCACTCAATCTGTCGGCGCTGGTCGCGATCGACGGCCGCTGCTTGAGCTCGTATCTTTCTATAATAATCGGTTGCCTTCTCTGGGCCCAGCACCCGCCATATCCAGCGGAAGGTTACGTTCCCCGGGCCCGAAGGGAGAGGATCGTTGATGACGATCTTCCCCGCCCATTTGGGATGCAGAAGGTCATGGAGTCCAGCGATCTCCTCCGGTTTTACCTGTTTGGGATCGTAGTATACCGGCGGGAGCACATTATCAGAGAAAACCAGATTGTAACTGCCCGCTTTGTCTGAGAACTCTAGAGTATTGTTGCGCCATTTTTTTAAGTCGGTTACCTCTGGCAGGATCAGCGCCGGCTTAATCGGGGCTAGAGCCGCCATCGGCTTGAAATAGCTGATGGCAGTCGTTGTGCCGCTTACCACGACATCGGTGCTGTAGATTCCTCCGTCACGCTCGGCTTTAAGCTTGGCCGCAAGCTCAGCGCCCCGGGCCGCAGCATAGTCGATGCCAATGCCAGGGAAGGTCTTGCGAAATCCTTGAGTCAAGGCCTCACGGATCAACTCTCCCGGCGACCCCAGCACCACCACCTTGCCTTCCTTTCCGGCCTGGCTTAGAACCCTATCCCACCTCTGCTGCCATTCAGGCTTGGATTGGGCGAAGGATAATTGGAGCCAGGCTAGGGAAAGCAGACCCACCGTAACCGGGATCACACCATGAGAGAACTTAGACCTGCCTTGCCTGCGGATGGTCTTCATGGTTTTTACCTCCTCGGACCAGGCTGACTACTTCTACAGATAGCCTTAGTCAAGGTCAAGGGTCGCCGCAAAGGGGTTGGGTGTAGCGGCTGTGGATGTGAGAATGGTGAGGAAAGTGTCCTGATTTGAGCTAGTCGGTACCTACCCAGCCGCTACCTGATATGTCGATAACTTGGTTGTCGGGTCCCAGACACTTGATCTCGTAATAAGACTGGGGATTGGCTGCATCCGTGGGTGTAACGTCGATTCGATCCATCAGGGACTTCCCTCCAAGTTGGTTAAGCTTAGCGAGAGTTGCGTCGATATCCTCCACCTGGAAGCCCAAATGGTCAATGCCAATCTTGGTAGGCTCGCCTTCCTTCTCTGGCCGGTACTTCAAGATGGCTAAGTTGATATTGCCGTCGGAGAGATAAACTCCGTTTCGGCCAAGGCCGACTTGTTGTAGACCAAAGACCTCCTTGTAAAAGGCCGTTGTTTTTTCAGGATCCGCGGTCCTTATAGCAATGTGCCTGATCTTAGCCATAGTTTCTCCTTTCTTGCACGAGTATCTGGTCAAACTCTCCATTCACCCTTCGACAGGCTCAGGCCGAACGGAGGAATCCGTGAAATCAGTGATAATTTTCCGTTCATGCTGAGCCCTCGCACGCGATAAAAGAGAGGACCGCCACACGGTCACCGATCTGTGGTCGATCAACTTCCTCTCCCGCTTCCACAATGATGCCCGACGGGTCTACTCCTAGCACGTGAGGCAAACGAACGTTCACCGGGTAGTTGCCTTGACGCACTACCAGGTCGAGCGTGCGATTGACGGATACCGAGTGGACCTGAACGAGCACCTCGCCCGGAGCCGGCTGGGAGTGGGAACCTCCTCAAGATGGAGCACCTCGGCACCGCCAAACTCTCTAATGACGATCGCTTTCATCCTTTAAGCATTTAATTTCCTAAAATTTTCTTCATCCGTTCGATAACTTCTGGCGGTTGGGCCATTATCCCCTATAATTCTTTTCATATCATTCTGCTTTGGCGTCAAACGAACACCTCTCTTTACCGTTTCAACAGTAAGGGATCACCCGCTGCCCCCAGGCCTCCATAACCTCATTGTAGATGGTGTTGGGTGGGGTTAGCATGATGCGGCGTACTCCCGCTTCCTCCAACCTTTTGATGCGCTCTATGCACTCTCTAGGGGTACCCGCAATGGAGAAGCGTTGAAGCAGGTAGTCAGTGACCAGATTAGGGTCCACTCGCTCCTCGATAGGTTTTGAAATATCGAACGCCTCCATGAATCTCTTCACACCGGCTAGCTCCTCCTGGGGAACGGTCTCCAAGGTGAAGCGGAAGTTGTGGTGGGCCCGGTTGGATAAACGCCGCCGCACAAGGCTACGGGCCCGGCTCCCGTCTTCATCCACGCAGATCATTCCTGCAGCCATGATGTCAATCTCCGATGGAGCGCGGCCGGCCTCTTTCGCCCCCTGGGCGATCTGCTCACGAGCCCATTGAAGAACCCGCAGATCGAAACCAGTGCCTAAAATGACCCCGTCAGCGACTCTTCCGGCGAGTCTCAGGCTGCGCGGACCTTCGGCCGAGATGTAAATGGGTACGGGGAGTTTTCCGACACTCAGAGAGACCTTGCCTCCCGCACGTCTCTCTTTACCTCCAGGGACAGATACGGATCTTCCGTGAACCAGATCCCTGATCGTTCGAAGTCCTTCTTCAAACTGGGCCAAACGAGTTGCTGTTCGGCCCAAGCTATAAACGGGGCCGTCTCCTGTTCCCATTCCTAGGATGGCCCGTCCCCCGGAAATTTCATTGATAGTTGCTGCTGAGTTGGCAAGGATGGTGGGGTCGCGATAGACCATATTGGTGACAGCAGTTCCGAACCGGATCTTTTTTGTTTGGGTGGCACATATCGCCATCACCTGGAAGGGATCTAGATTACCCATTTGGCTGTCGGCAAAGAAAATCGCTTCGAACCCTAGCTCCTCCGCAGAAATAGCTCGCTTAGTTGCCTCAGTGATATTTCTAGTGGATCCATGAAGACCAAAGAGCATGCCCATAAAATGAGACCTCCGACCGAAGTAGCAAGTGAATGTAGTCTGAACCTTTTGGCTGTGTCAACTTATGCACTTATTCTTCAGTCACGAGCTTATTTGCCAGTTCATCGCGGTCGTCGGCTGGTCGCTGAAAGTGTGTGGCCAGGATCTCACCGCAGCGCTCGATCGCGGCACAAAAGGCAGCACAGCCATCTCCCGACTTCAACCCTGTTGTGAGTAGCTTTACGATCTCATCCCAGGTTCCAGGCTGAACCTTTTCGTTAATGCCTCGGTCAGCCAGCACTTCAACCCTATGCTCAAGAAGTGAGGCAAGGATCAAGATGCCTGTGTGCGCCCGTGTGTAATGGAGGCCGTGGGCCGTGAAAGCTGCCAGACTGCGTACATGTACGGCCTCGTCAATGCGTCTTTTCGGGATAAGGCGGCGTTTGATGGCAGGGATGCGGCAAAGGATAAAACCTAGCCCAGCGCCAAGTGGAGGCCAGGCCAGTTGCATCTCTATTAACCCCCAGGGGTCAGCCCAAAAAAATGCGCCGGCAGTACCCACGAGCAAGCCCACAATCAGACCGCCAAGCTCCACCTCAGCATAGCGGCCACTGGCAGCCACGATCGTGGGCACGATCTCACCCGACGTCCGCTTCTCCGCCGCCTCCACCGCCTGGCGGATCCGTTCTTTTTCCTCTGTTGTAAAAAATTTCTCTGCTTGCATCCTCACCAACTCCCGGAGGCTCCTCCGCCACCCCCGCCACCTCCCCCTCCGCCGCTGAATCCGCCACCAAAACCGCCCCCACCGCCAAAACCGCCTCCGCCAAAGTCACCCCTACCAGAAAGAACATCGCTTACCCACCTGTCGCGGCGCGATCCCCTGACAGCCCAGGGTCTTCCCCAAGCCTCACGGACGTAAAAATTTGCCAGAAATCCCACAATGGCTCCGACAAGCAATATAGCAATCCATAATCCCAGTCCGGATCCTAAGGCTCCCGCGAGGGCTACAGCGGCACCAGAGGTAGCACCGCCGAATGCGCCACGCATGGCTGTACGCTGGGTAATGCTAACAAATAGAGCTATTAAGGCGGCCATAAATAATAGACCTAGAGCCAGAGACGCGTCTGTACGTTCGCGCCTTGTTTGCGTTCGTGCTTTATCAGGTATGGGCTCTCCTCGTGTCGCCTTTATGATCGCTTCTACTCCTGCTTCGACGCCACCTGCATAGTCGTTGGCGCGAAAGTACGGGACAATGACCTCGCGAATAATGCGGCTCGCAATCGCGTCGGGAAGAACCCCTTCAAGGCCATAGCCAACCTCGACGCGGAGCTTGCGATCGTTTTGCGCAATAACCAGGAGCACCCAGTTGTCGAATCCCTTTTGCCCTAACTTCCATATCTCAGCTGTCTTAAGCGCAAAGCCCGGAAGATCCTTTCCCTCTAGACTCGGAATAGTCAACACCACTATTTGATGACCTGTTTCGCGCTCAAAAGCTGCCAAACGCTCTTCCAGAGCGCGCTCACGTTCGGGTGGTAGCAGACCTGCCAGGTCGTTTACCCGGCTACGCAAGGCGGGCACCTCAAGGGCACTCAAGCAGGTTGATCCCGCCAGGATAGTGAGAAGAATTAGAGCTACGACAAGTGTCCAGGGATTAGAGCAACAGGACTTTTTTATTGTCCTGTTAGTGTTCTGAGTTAGAAATAGGATCAACATAATTCCCTCTCCCCAACGAGGGAGAGGGTAAGGGTGAGGGGGTCAATCCTCTCCCTGAGGGAGAGGAAGTAGAAAGCCATTAAATAGGGCGTGGCAAGGGTCATTGAATTTGTAAACAAGACCTGGCTAGAACTTGACTTCAGGAGGCTTCGCCAACTTTTCATCCGCGCTGAAGGTTTCACGCACCTCAAGGCCGAGGAGGAAGCGGGCCGTTAGGTTAGTCGGAAAAAAGCGCACACCTTTATTGTATTCGGCTACCTTCTCGATGTAGCGTTTGCGCGCAACAGCAATGCGGTTTTCTGTCCCCTCTAGTTGCGCCTGGAGATCGCGGAAGTTCTGATTGGCCTTGAGGTCGGGGTAGCGCTCCACCACAACGAGGAGGCGCGAGAGTGCCCCGGACAGATCCCTCTGAGCCTGCTCAAAGCGTCTGAACGCCTCTGGGTTACTTAGGGCCTTCGCGTCTAACTGCACGGCAGTGGCTTTGCTCCGTGCTTCAACGACTTGTGTGAGTGTTTCCTTTTCGAACTGGGCCGCGCCCTTGACCACCGAGACCAGATTTGGGACCAAATCAGCCCGGCGCTGATACTGGTTTTGCACCTCGCTCCATGCGGCTTTCACCTCTTCGTCCAGTCCCTGGAGCTGGTTATAACCACAGCCTGTCAGCAGGAACAGAGAGATGCACCCTAGCGTCGCGAACAGATTTTGTCTCATATAAAACGAAACTCCTCGCACACTGTATTGCAGAGGGACACACCCCTGTCAAGGTTTACTAAGGAGTTAACTCATTAATAATAGAGGAGTAGAGAACGTTGTTACAAGGTTGTTACAATGTTGACAAAGTGCTATGCTTATTGTAATTGCTTAGCTGGCTAAGCAAGCTGGTTATCAATGAAGGCTAAGAAGAAAAAGAAATCCCTCAATTTAAGAGGAGCCGCCGAGAAAATCTCTAGTGTTTTATGGGATTTTCTAAAAACCCTTCCACCTGAGGAGCGTAATAGGCGGCTTGATAAATTTCATAGATCGGTGCGGGCTAGAGTAGCTAGCGCAAGGGCTTCCTCCGCTGTGACCAATACTCGTCAAAAGCACGAAGAGCCGCCTCGAACTGTCGGGACCCGACTTGTCGCCCGTAGCGGGCGGTAAGTTTTGTCAGTTCTTTAATAAAATCCTCTTTTCGCTCGACTGTTCGCAGTAAGTCAAGGACATCCTGTTTAAACCTTTTTTCTCTTTCGAAATCATCGAGATCACGTAGGGGCTTTCTACGGCCCCTTGCCTGTTCCTGTCGCATCAAATGTCTTATATCTTTAGGCTTAAAGGCCATGCGCTTTCTCATTTTACCTTCGGCAACCATTCACTGAACTTGCTGGGATCTGGCTTCTCCCTTGGGAAGCGTGTGCGTTCACCACGTTTCGTTCCCTTCCGAGGCCCCAATGGCTTAGTGGCTCCTGGGTCTTGGTTTTCTAGAGACCTAAGTTAAGGGCAGTCGTTCAGTTGCGGGATTGCCATTTCGTATTCCCAGTCCTTCTACCTTTTATAAATCGGATGCCTTAAATCAAACCCCTTTTCAGTAAGTTTGTAGAGACCTCGCCCAACTCGCTCAAATAGTCCTAATTTAGTTCCTCTTTGTAATCTGTTCCGTGCCGACGCTTCCTCGACTCCCAATGCTCCCGCAAGTTGCTTAGCATTGATGTTAACCTTACCAAGGTCTTCGATTGCTTTCCGAGCCGCTATTAGAGAAAAAGGGATCTCAGAAACCTGGGTGGTTCCATTTTCCTCGACGGGTGAATTCTTACCCTCAAGTGCAACACGTAGCCGTTGCCGTGACTGATTGCGCCGGTCTATGGCTTCCTTTAACTCGGATTCGAGTTTTGCAACATCCGCAGTTGCTTCCTCAAAATCCTTGATTAGCTTATCCATTTCTCGACTCATGGGGCCATCATGAAGGATTAAAACCCTGTTGTCAAGGGGATGCATCGGATTAATCCGATGAAAAGAAACGGGCAATTTTTCCTGACTGTTTGGACGTAATCAGGCTAGGAAGTTTTCCATCTCGCACGCGCACCTTGCTGGGCAATTTGCTTGCGTTTTCTGGCTGATAGCTTTGCCGCTCGTGCCTTGCCGCCTTTGCTGGCTCCGAGTTTGGAGAGAGCTACAGCGTGAGGATTGCGCGTGTCTGGTAGTTCTGGTGGGGCGTTACCTGTTACCTTGTCGATGATAGCTTTGGCGACCTGAGTGAAGTCTCGGCGCTTTGCCATGCTCTAACTTTGCCATGTGGAGAAATTTCCGTCAATGGAAAAATCCCGATTCTTTTTTCAGACTGAACCACTACCGTTTTTTGACATTGGTTGACTTTGAGGGGGGAATCTGGTTTAAAAATCATTTAAGGATCAAAGCCATGTATGCGGTGATTAGAACGGGTGGGAAGCAGTACCGGGTGGCTCAAGGGGATATCCTCCGGGTAGAGAAACTCGCTGGGCAAGTGGGAGATAAGATCACGCTGGATAAGGTCTTGTTCATTGGAGGTAACGGTGAGGTCAAAATAGGGACCCCAACTTTGCCTGATGCGAAGGTGAGCGCGGAGATTGTTAACCAGGGGCTGGCTAAGAAAATCATCGTTTTTAAAAAGAAAAGGCGCAAGAGCTACAGCCGTAAGCGGGGACACCGGCAGAAGCTAACCACGCTTAAGATTGTAGAGATTCAGGGATAGTAAAGGGAGTAAAAATATGGCTCATAAGAAAGCAGGAGGAAGCTCTCGCAACGGAAGAGATAGCCAAGGTCAAAGAAGAGGGGTCAAGGTCTTTGGCGGAGAAAACGTGCGTTCGGGTAACATCCTGGTGCGCCAACTTGGGACGCGCATTCACCCAGGGAGAAACGTTGGGATGGGTCGAGACTTTACCCTGTTCGCCAAGATTGATGGTGTGGTCCGTTACGAGCGCCTTGACAAAGAGAGAAAGCGGGTGAGTGTGCTTCCTGCTTAGCTCCATTTCCTAGAGCGGAAAAGCCCCTACGGGGGCTTTTTTTTTGCGTGTGGAAAGGCGATGATAATGGCTGAATGCAAAATGCAGAGTGTAAATTGAAAAATGCAAGAGTTAGGAGACAGAATTCAGAAGCCAGAATTCAGAAGGGTGGGGCTACTGGATTCTGACTACTGACTGCTGAATACTGTACATTCATGAAATTCGTCGATGAGGTAAGAGTCAAGGTCAAGGCTGGTGACGGCGGACGTGGCTGTGTCAGTTTCCGCAGGGAAAAATATGTGCCGCGTGGGGGACCGAATGGGGGAGACGGTGGAGATGGAGGTGATGTGGTGGTGATCGCGGATGCGCAGCTCACTACCTTGTTGGATCTGCGCTACCAGAAACAATACCGGGCTGGCAGAGGAGAGCACGGCAGGGGAAAGGACCAACACGGAAAGAGGGGGGAGAATAGAGTCATCCACGTACCCGTAGGAACGGTGGTTCGAGACGAGCGCACTGGAGAGATCCTGGCAGACCTTAAAACTCCGGGGGATCGGGTTGTGGTTGTGGCGGGAGGCAAAGGGGGCAAGGGAAATGCCCACTTCGTCTCCTCCACAAATCGGAGCCCGCGTCAGGCCCAGCCTGGTCTTTCCGGGGAAGAGAAGGAGCTCGATGTCGAACTCAGGCTCTTGGCGGATGTTGGGATTATTGGTCTCCCCAATGCCGGCAAGTCCACCCTTATCGCCGCTATCTCTGCTGCGCGACCAAAAATTGCTGACTATCCCTTTACGACGCTGGTCCCCAACCTGGGTGTTGTTACCTACGGTGAAGGGAAGAGTTTTGTGGTTGCGGATATTCCTGGACTCATTGAAGGGGCCCATCGGGGAGAGGGGCTCGGCGATAAGTTTTTGAAGCACGTGAGCCGGACAAGTCTTTTGATCCATTTGCTCGACGCTTCCAGAGTGGGAGAGGAAAATCCCCTGGCCGATTTGGAAGTTGTCAATCGAGAGCTCGAACTATTCGATCCGGCCTTGGCAGAAAAACCGCAGATCATGGTGGCAAATAAAATCGATCTGCCGGAAGGCAGGGCAAAACTCCAACTCTTAAAGAACCTCCTCGGACCGGCCTTCCCTCCCTTCTGCGCTATATCTGCGGTCACGGGCGAGGGATTGCCGGAGCTGAAAAGATTAGTAGGGGTCAAGTTGGAAGAAGAGAAAGAAGCTAAGGGCGAGGACCGTATTGCAGCGGGATTATAAAAAGAAGTTTTTTCGCCGTGCGCGTCGCATGGTCATTAAGATCGGGAGTCAGATCCTTTCTTCGCCAGAAGGTATCGAAGAGGGCAGGATCAAAGGATTGGTGCGCGATCTCGCTGCCCTCCATGATCAAGGAAAAGAGCTCGTCGTCGTTAGTTCCGGGGCTGTGGCCGCAGGTATGACCCGACTCGGAACCAAGCAGAGGCCCAAAACGATTCCTCAAAAGCAGGCCCTGGCGGCGGTAGGACAGATCAAACTGATGGCCCTTTATGAAAGGTACTTTTCGCGCTTCAACAAAAACGTGGCCCAGGTTCTCCTGACCCACGAGGATCTCGCCAATCGACACCGCTATCTCAACGCCAAGCATACGCTGCAGACCTTGTTAGAATCGTCCATCATCCCGGTCGTGAACGAGAACGACACCGTGGCCGTCGAGGAAATAAAGTTTGGAGACAACGACCATCTTTCTTCACTTGTCGCTACGCTTCTCGAGGCAGATCTCCTGGTGATTCTCAGTGACGTCAATGGTGTCTACGACCGGGACCCTCGCCTCCATGCAGGCGCCCAATTGATCTCGCTGATCACGGATATTAAGAGATCAAAGGAGGGACTTAGTGGAAAGAGTCAGAGCCTGTACGGGACTGGTGGAATCCTCTCAAAGGTCGGCGCGGCGGAGAAGGCCGCCGCTGCGGGGATCCCTACGATCATTGCCAATGGACTGGAGGCCGGTATTCTCTCAAAGGTCTTTGATCTGCAGGAGGAGGTGGGCACATTGATCCTTCCAGAAGAGAACCGTCTGGCTAGCCGCAAACACTGGATTGCCTTCAACTTGAAAACGTCGGGAGAGATTGTCGTCGACCAGGGGGCCTATGAAGCGCTGGTCAAGAAGGGGAAGAGTCTCTTGCCTTCTGGCCTGAAGGAGGTGCGTGGTTCTTTCGGAGTCGGAGAATGTGTTCGTTGTCTCGATCTTCAGGGGCGGGAGTTTGCCCGCGGGCTGGTCAACTACAGCGCCCAGGAGTTGAATCAGATTAAGGGATTGCATACAAGTGGGATCGAAAAGGCTCTGGGCTACAAGGCCTATGACGAGATCATCCATCGGGATGACCTAGTGCTGCTTTAAGAAGGTAATAGACAAACAGGCAGAAGGCAAAGAATTGATTGACTCAAGCCTCACGGCTCTCGCCTTCCGCCTGAAGGGAGTGAAAGCCGTTGACTGAGAGCGGAGATAACTGAATGTCATTAAAAGACGATGCCCTTGCACTCGGAAAGAAAGCCAAAGAGGCCGCCCGCCGCCTGGCCCAGCTTTCCACCGAAGAGAAAAACCGGGCTTTGCTTCGGATGGCCGAGGGTCTCGAAGGACAAAGAGAATTCCTTTTAAAAGAAAACCAAAAAGACTTAGACCCGGCCCGAAAGGCAGAGCTTTCCACTGCGCTGCTTGACCGGGTTGCCCTGAGTCCAAGCCGCATCGAGTCTATGGCCAAAGGGCTGAGGGAGGTCACTGCCCTCCCTGATCCGGTGCGGGAGATCGTTAAGATGTGGCGTCGGCCTAACGGTCTTCAGGTGGGAAAGATGCGCATCCCACTTGGGGTTATTGCGATCATCTATGAGGCCAGGCCGAATGTTACTGCTGATGCTGCGGCTCTCTGCATCAAGTCAGGTAACGCAGTCATCCTACGAGGGGGGAGTGAGGCCCACTTTTCCAACCGTGCTATTGGCGCGATACTGCAAAAGGCCTGCGCCGAGACTCGAGTCCCACAAGGGGCGATTCAGGTGGTTGAGTCCAAAGATCGGGGCATGGTTCACGAGCTGCTCCAACTCGAAGATTACATCGACCTTGTTATTCCGCGCGGTGGGGAAGAGCTCATCCGTATGGTGGCTGCAAACTCGCGGGTTCCCGTAATCAGGCATTTCAAAGGTGTCTGCCACGTCTATGTGGATAGCGAGGCATCTCTGGAGATGGCGGAGCGCATCTGCACGAATGCCAAGGTCCAACGGCCGGCCGTATGCAACGCGATGGAAACGTTGCTTGTCCACGAAGCAATCGCCACTGCCTTCCTTCCCTCCATGATTGCCAAGCTCCAGGCAGCGGGGGTTGAGATCCGCGGTTGTGAGCAGACCCGCGCCCTGGTTCGCGGGATCAAAAAGGCCAGTGAGGAGGATTGGACGACCGAATATCTGGATCTCATCCTGTCGGTTCGAGTGGTTAAGGACATGGATGCCGCTATCGATCATATTGATCGGTACGGGTCCCAACACACGGAAACCATAGTGACCTCCAACTACGCTAAGGCCAGGGAGTTTCTTGATCGGGTCAACTCTTCGGCCGTCCTGGTCAATGCCTC
>JAHFAO010000007.1:20547-41847 GCA_023250515.1 Deltaproteobacteria bacterium
CTATGAAGATCGGCCTCTTTGGCGGTACCTTTGACCCGATCCATTGGGGTCACCTCCGTAGCGCCGAGGAGGTCCGGGAAGCTTTTTCGCTGGACCGTCTCCTGTTCATCCCTGCCTCCAAGCCACCCCATAAAAGAAGGCAACCCACCACATCCCCGCGGGATCGTCTTGAGATGATGCGTCTGGCGATCGCCAGAAATCCCGGCTTTGCCGTTTCCAGCGTGGAGCTCTCACGACCCGGGAAATCCTATTCCATTGATACCATCCGCCATTTTGCCCAAACACAATCGTCCAAAAATTTGCTCTATTTTATCCTCGGTCTGGATGCGTTTCGCGAAATCGGCTCCTGGAAAGACTTCCAGTACATTTTTCCCCTCTGCCATCTTATTGTGACCTCTAGACCAGGATGCGAAGACTCGATGTCGCTGAGCCGCATGCCCGTTGCGGTGCGTAGGCTGTTTTGTTATGATCGCGGCAAAAATGTTTATCGGCATAAGAGTGGCACCTGTCTCTTTTTCTTGAAACTCACGGCCATTGCCATTTCGGCCTCAGAGATTCGAGATCGATTAAGGGAGGGGAGGTCCATCCGGTACCTGGTTCCTTTGGAAGTTGAGAGCTACATCAAGAAAAGAGGCCTGTATCGAGGGCCCCAGGAGGGACGATAACAAGATTGGCAGCGGTTGAATCCTGGGAAAAGGCCCTTCTCCTTAGCCGCTTCGCACTAGAGAAAAAGGCCTACGATCTTACCCTGATGGAGGTTCGCGAGATCACCTCCATCGCCGACTATTTTATTATCTGCTCCGGTCGTTCCGACCGACAGGTCCAGAGCATTGCGCAAGGGATTGAAGAGAACCTGGGTAAGACCGGAATTTCTCCCCTTTCCATCGAAGGCCTCAGCCGTGGTCAATGGGTCTTGATGGATTTCTCCGATGTCATCGTTCATATTTTTTATCAACCGCTACGGGAATTTTACGATCTCGAAGGACTCTGGGGCCATGCCCCTCGAGTGGAGCTGCCCGAGCCCTATTCGACTCTCGTCAACCAGTTTCGCATCAGGACTGGCTAGCTCCCTTGCCCGATAGAGGAAACACCCTGCCGGCAATTTGCCAAGCCCGCGCATCGGCTTTTTAGAGAGAGGAGAAAGGAGACACTACTTGCGCGACCAACGACCCGTAGTCCTTGTTGTCCTAGACGGTTGGGGAGTCAACCCACGCAAGGAGGGAAATGCCATTCTTCAGGCATCCACTCCCAACATGGACACCTTGGCTCAGCGCTATCCCTCTACCACGATCTCAATTTCAGGGTTGGACGTAGGCCTGCCCGAGGGTCAGATGGGAAACTCTGAGGTCGGCCATATGCATCTCGGTTCTGGCCGCGTCATCTACCAGGATCTGACGCTTATCCACCGTGCCGTTGACGATGGCAGTTTTTTTTCCAATCCGGGTCTTCTTGGTGCGTTAAGGGCGGCCAAACAGACCAGGGGAAGGCTCCACCTCATGGGTCTTTTGGGGGACGGAGGCGTTCATAGCCATCAACGTCACCTCGAGGCGCTCATTGAGCTAGGCTGTAAAGACAAGATCGGGCCGATCTTTCTTCATCTCTTTCTAGACGGCAGGGATACTCCCCCGACGAGCGGGGAGCATTTTTTGCTCGACCTCGAGGAGAAAGTTAAAAGGACGCCCGGAGTTCAAATTGCAACCCTCAGTGGTCGGTACTATGCCATGGACCGAGACAAGAGGTGGGAGAGAACAGAGAAGGCCTATCTCGCCCTTACCGAGGGAGCTGGAGTCCAGGCAACTTCTCCCCTAGAGTCGGTTCGGAAGAGCTATCAAGATGGGATAACGGATGAATTTGTCTTACCTACTGTAATGCAGGGTTGCCATCCTCAAGGCATGGTTCGTGACGGCGATGCGGTGATCTTCTTTAACTTCAGGGCCGATCGGGCGCGCCAGATGACGCGGGCCTTTATTGAGCAGGACTTTAAGGAATTTCCCCGCAAGCGACGGATCTCTCTTTCCTGCTTTGTCACAATGACCGAATACGACCGGACCTTTGATCTCCCCGTAGCCTTTCCCTCTAGAGAACTCAAGAACATCTTGGGCGAGATCGCAAGCCGGCAAGGAATGCATCAACTCCGCATCGCCGAGACGGAAAAATATGCTCATGTCACTTACTTTTTTAATGGAGGGGAGGAGAGAAAATTCCCCCTCGAAGACCGCATTCTCATTCCTTCCACGAAAGAGGTTCCCACGTATGACCTGAAACCGGAGATGAGCGCCTATGAGATCACAGAGGCACTCGTCAGACAGATCAAGGAGCAGCATCACGGTCTAGTGGTCCTGAATTACGCTAATGCCGACATGGTAGGCCACACGGGCAACTTCAAGGCTACTATTCGTGCCTGTGAGGTTGTGGACAATTGCGTTGGCAAAGTGGTCCAAGCGACATTGGAGAAGGAAGGTCGGGTGATCATCACCGGCGATCATGGCAATGCGGAACAGATGATCGACTACGAGACAGGCGATATTCACACGGCCCATACCTCCAACCCGGTGCCGTTGATCCTAGCCGATGAGGAACTAAAATCCCATCGTCTCAACGCGGGAACGGCCATCGATGTTGCTCCAACCATTCTGAGGCTGTTCGGTATTCCCCAACCCGAGGAAATGACTGGCCGTTGCTTAATCGTTGAACCTTAGCACCAGGAGCCAGGATTTAGAAGCCAGAATTCAGGAGGGAGATTCTGGATACAGACTACTGACACCTGGATTCCATCTTTCACGAATTTTGCCTTATTCATTTTACAATATGCCTTCTGCAATCGTTCATCTACGACTAGAGTCTCTTTTAGATTGGCTTTATCCGCCGCGCTGCCGCTTTTGTAGGGATAGGATTTTCGGTAGGGATGAGGAGTGCTTTTGCCTCGCCTGCCGAGAAAAAATCCGCCTAGTTTCACACCCCCTTTGCACCACATGCGGCCGGCCCTTCTTAGACACGAGTGGAGAAGACCATCTATGCGGAGATTGTCTCATGGGTACTCCCTATTTCCTTCGGGCACGTGCATGGGCTTGTTACCCAAGGGAAGAAGACAAAGAGCATCCCCTTCGTGAGGTCGTGCAGCGATTCAAGTATGGACGCAAGGTATCACTGGGAAAACCCTTAGGCCGACTTATGGCCAGAGACTGTTCCGATTTTTTTCTGGAATACCCTTGGGATACGATTGTCCCTGTGCCCCTTCATCCAAGGAGACTGCGCTGGAGGGGCTTTAACCAAGCGGTCATCTTAGCTCGGGAGGTTAGCCGTTTATGGCAGCTTCCCATGGACCCCTTTATTCTATTTCGATCAAGGGAGACCCTACCCCAAACCCAGCTCCCTGAGGAGGAGAGAAGAAAAAACGTGCGTCGTGCTTTTTCTTTGAATCCCGCAAAGTCAGTCGAAGGGAAAACCCTGTTGCTCGTGGACGATGTCTATACCTCCGGGGCTACAGTCAACGAGTGCAGCCGCACGCTTATGCGCGCTGGGGCAAAAGAGGTCCATGTTTTCACGCTGGCCAGGACGGTCTCCTGATTTACGATTTTAGATTCTGGATTTTAGAGTAATCCAAAATCGGCAATCCAAAATCCAAAATGAAACAGGGAAGACAGAGATAGAGGGATTTATGGCGACGGATGATCAAGGTAGATGGGATAAAAAGCATGCGACAGAAGAAGGCCACGAAGACGCTTCAAGCTTCCTGCGACAGCTTTTTGAGGTTGGCGCATGGCGCATTCAAGCTGGAAGCGCCCTCGATGTCGCTACGGGAAGGGGAAGAAACGCGTTCTTTCTAGCCGAGAGAGGGTTTCGTGTGGAGGCCATCGATATCTCTGAGGTTGCCTTGAAGGAGGCCAGCAAACTGGCTGAAGAAAAGGGCTTAACCATTACCTTTAGACAAGTAGACGTGGATCATGTGGAGCTTTCCGAATCTACTTATGACATGATCCTGAACTTTAATTTCCTGCAGAGATCTCTTATTGCCAAAATGAAAAAAGCCCTTAAGCGCGGCGGGCATATCATCTTCGAAACCTACCTCATAGAACAGAAAGCCCTCGGTCACCCAAAAAACCCTGCCTATCTCCTAGGTCACAACGAGTTGCTGGAGCTTTTCCGGGACTTTCGCATCCTCTATTACCGTGAAGGAAGATTTGTGGAAGGCGGGAAGGATGCTTTCCGTGCAGGGCTTTTCGGGCAGAAGGTCGGGTGAGATAATTTCCCTCACTCCACTCCAAGGGATCTCAGGGTTTTCTCATCGAGCGTTCCCGTTCTTTCCACTCCGTGGGAAGCTTGATATTTGCGAACTGCCGCCTTTGTCTTAGCACCTAGAAGCCCGTCTATTGGGCCTGGATTAAAACCTGCGGCCTTCAAGCGTTCCTGGGCCTTCCGGATCTGTGCTAGGGTAGGCTCCTTGTGTGCTGTGGTGGGCTCTTTGTAAGATTCAGTACTGACAGATTTCGTTTCGCTTGCAGAAGCAGTTGGTGTGGAAGAAATCTCCGCCTGTTGAGAAGCGCTCTTCTTTAAGTCTTCCCCACGGTTCTTATCTTCACTAACGTTCGCTGTGCATCCCCACAGGAAGAATAACAGTAACGATGCGAAAAGAGAGATATTCTTTCTCATGGTTTCCCCTCCTACACTTTATTTTTTGACATGGGAACGCAAGTATCATGCCAGTTGGACCGGGTAAGAAAATCAGCCAAAAAGAAACGGTCAAAGACCCCTTCTTTCAGCCAGTTGGCCTAAAAGCGGCATAACCGTAAGACGGGAAAGATGTTCATTCGAGAACCTTGATTAACACAATTGTTCGCTTTCCTCTTAGGTGTCAAGGGCGGTACTTTTTGGCGCTAATTGTCGAAAATCGTTCACACATGGCAGGTTGAGAACAATAGGAAACCTTTAAAGGTTAAGTGGTTACAGCTTGGCATCGCGTTTGCTTCAGCAAAACGAATCCCTTAAAAGGAGGTAAGTTATGGTTAATCGGCTAATTCAACCACTGGCTGTCTTTATTTTCCTCACTACTTTTGCCCTAAAAGGGTGTTCGCCAGTGCCTGTAAGCCCTTCACCCCAAACGGAGGCTGCCACGACGGAGCCCGGGATGATACAGCAGGCGCGAGAATCCAATCCTGCTTCAAGCCTGGAGGCGATGCGTGGGGGCGAGGTCCCGTCTTCAGGTCCGCTACAAGAGGTTCGTTATGATTTCGACCGATACGATCTTCGTTCTGATGCTAGGGAGATCCTTAAAGCCAATGCAAATTGGATGAAGGCTAACCCTTCGGTCCGAGTGCAGATCGAGGGTCATGCTGATGAACGTGGAACAAATGAATACAACTTGGCCCTGGGCGCAAAAAGGGCACACAGCAGCAAAGACTATCTCGTTTCCCTAGGGATTTCAGCGGAACGGCTCTCTACGGTGAGCTATGGCGAGGAACTTCCGGTTTGTAAAGACAAGACCGAGGGATGCTGGCAGAACAACCGCCGTGCTCGGTTCGTTATCATCACTGCGCGGCCGGCTTTATAAAGCCCATGACACAACATTCCAGACTGGAACAATGATCCGCGGCTAACGGCTGGATGGCTACGCGGTCCGCAAGTTCTTCTCTGCCGTAGTACAAACCGAACCACTCCCGGAGTCGCTTGGCGGCGCGCTCGCGATCCTTGTCCACTGCCAAATAAACGCGCTTGCCGATTGTGAAACCTGCCGGGTCCTTCTTCGCTTCGTCGAGGGCTGATAATATTATTTGAACTTGGGACTTGAAATCCGGGGTAGATGATGAGCCGGCCCTGGCTCAGTTGAGACGCGAATCAGGATCTTTGGGGTCTAGCTGTCAAGATCGGGTTTTGGAATGATGGCGTAAGGAATGTCCTCTTCGTCGAGTTCCTGTCTTTCTTCTGAAGTTGAGGTGCCGTGTATGGGTCTTGACTTAACTTTGCCGTGAAAGATCTGGCGCGCCTCTTCCGCAAAACGAGGCCCCACATCCTCAAAGTTCTCACGGACATAGTGGTGTAGCCTGAGGAGAAGTTCCTTTGCCTCAGCCTCAGACAGAGGAGGAGACGGGTCCTTTTCTATGTGCTGCTGCTCCTTCTTGATATCTTCTTTCTTGCTTTCTTTATTAACGTGGACGGCGCAGGCGTGTGGTATTTTTTCTACTGCTGTAGTGCCGCAGGTGGGACAAGAAATCAGCTTTCGGGCAGCCTGCTCTTGGTAGCCTTCGAAGCTGGGGAACCAGCCCTCAAAACGGTGATTTCTCTTGCAAATCAGGTCGTAAATAACCATGAGAGACCCTTTGCATTAACCCTTAAGTTCATTTGGCCCGATTGTCAACCCCCCGGTGAGTTTTCAGAGGGGTAGAGTAATGCTACAATCCGTACTCAGTGGCTCATGAGCTGACAATTAAAATCATCCGGAAAATTGGAGAAGTGCGGCGTTCCGATTGGGACCGGCTTCTAAATCAGGGATCGCCTTTTATGAAATGGGACTGGCTGGATGCTCTGGAACAGACCGGGTGTGTTAATGAAGAGACCGGCTGGCTGCCGCACCATATCATCGTCGAAAGAGAAGGAGAGATCGTCGGCGCCTGCCCCATGTACCTCAAGTTACACAGCATGGGGGAATTTGTCTTTGACTACGAGTGGGCCGAGTTCGCCCACCGTCTTGGCATTAGATACTATCCC
This sequence comes from Deltaproteobacteria bacterium, assembly GCA_023250515.1. Lineage (GTDB taxonomy): Bacteria > Desulfobacterota > Binatia > UBA9968 > UBA9968 > JAHFAO01. The sequence continues at coordinate 27,250 of JAHFAO010000007.1, forward strand.
AAGATGCTCGTGGGCATACCCTTCACGCCAGTCACCGGCATGCGCTTTCTGACGGATAGCCGTGAGGATAGGCAGGAATTGGTTCAACTGATGGGACAGGCCCTTATCCAGGTCGCCAAGCAAAATAAGATCTCTTCTGTCCATGTCAATTTTTGCCTGGGGGATGAGGGGGAGCTATTGAAACGGCTCGGTTTCATCCCCAGGGTTGGCCTGCAGTTCCATTGGCAGAATCGCGGCTACCAGTCTTTCGACGACTATCTTAGTGCTTTTCGCAGCGGGCGGCGCACCAAAATCAAGCGGGAACGCCGAGAGCTTTTGCAGCAGGGCATTACCATTCGTGCAGTCGAAGGGGGTGAGTTGACCATGACTCAGTTGCGCATCGCGTTTCGACTCTACAAGGGCCACATCGACCGACTCTACTACGGTCGCCAGTATCTCACTCAGGAATTCTTTGACCAGTTATCTCGCCGGTTCACCCCCCACATCTGCCTGATCCTCGCTGAACGGGACTCTCGGACCATTGCCGGTACGTTTAATATTCAGGACCATGAGGTCTTGTACGGCCGTTACTGGGGTGCCTTTGAGGAAGAGCGCTATCTGCATTTCAACGTTTGCTATTACTCCGCAATCGAACATTGCATCCGCAAAGGGCTGCAGCGATTCGAGGCCGGTGCTGGAGGGAGCTTCAAGCAACTGCGAGGCCTTGAACCCCAACCGACCACCAGCATGCATTACATCGTGGAAGAAAGGTTCAGGCGGGCAGTGGACAAGCACTTACGTCAGGAGAGGGACTTGATAAATAAAAAACGAACGACGCTTCTAGATGGGAGCCAGCTTAAAAAGGAAAGCTCATAGAGGCGAGTGGAACGCGGAGGGTCATGCAAACGAAGTGAGACCGGATTGGACAAAGTTCCATATCCCACGATATGATTGTTACATTCAAGAATAATCTCTCTTGTGTTCACGGCGAGAAGTGCCTAGCAAAAAAAAACTAGACTACAAAAAAGCCGGGGTGGATATTTCCGCTGCCGATCGTTTGGTCCGCCGCATTCAGCCTATCGCACTAAAGACCGCCCGTCCGGGACTTTTGGCCGGTGTCGGAGGTTTTAGCGGACTCTTTGATCTTCACAGTCGAAAATATCGCCACCCGGTCCTGGTCTCCTCCACGGATGGGGTCGGGACTAAACTTAGGATCGCCTTCATGATGGACATCCATGATACCGTGGGCATTGATCTCGTGGCTATGGGGGTCAATGACATCTTGACCCAAGGGGCTGAGCCTCTGTTCTTTTTGGACTATTTCGCTACCGGCAAGCTCAAACCTAAGACTGCCTTGCAAGTCATACGCGGTATCGCTGACGGGTGTCGACTTGCAGGTTGTACTTTGATAGGTGGAGAGACCGCAGAGATGCCCTCTTTTTACAGTGATGGGGAATATGACCTGGCAGGGTTTGCCGTGGGGGTCGTGGAGAAGGACAGGATTCCCAACCCAGCATCGATCGTCCCGGGTGACGTGCTTATCGGGATACCTTCCAGCGGCCTCCACAGCAATGGCTACTCGTTGGCACGCAGGGTCCTTTTGGAGATCAAAGGGCTGAGCCTCGAAGATAGGATCTCAGAGTTGGGTCGGACCCTCGGGGAGGAGTTACTGGAGCCTACGCGCATCTACACAAAGGTAATCCGATACTTGCTTCGGAATCATGCCATAAAAGGGATAGCGCACATTACCGGAGGGGGGGTGTCGGGAAACCTTCCGAGGATCTTCCCAGAAGGGCGGCGGGCCTGGATCGAGCGGGGCAGCTGGCTGGTGCCTCCTGTCTTTGAATTGATCCGCAGGTTGGGCGGTATCACTCAAATGGAGATGGACCGCACTTTTAATAACGGCCTAGGAATAATCCTGGTTGTCGGGAAAAAAAATGTGGACACGATCGAGCGGTCTCTGAGGAAAATGGGAGAAAGGTACTCTCTGATCGGCGAGATCAGGAAAGGGAAGAAAGGAGTCACTTTCATCTCCTAAAGTCGTTACTCGTATATTCGTTTACTCGTTAATCGCACCACAATCGATTCAACAAGTAACTTATACCGAGTAACAAATAGCCAGGAGCGAATAACGAACTATGGCAAGACCAGTCCCTTTAGGTGTGCTCATCTCCGGCAGCGGCACCAATCTTCAGGCCATCCTCGATGCCATCGAGGAAAAGAGACTCGATGCCGTCATTCGAGTCGTCATCAGCAACACAGAGGATGCCTATGGCCTCGTCCGAGCCAGGAAACACCATATCCCGACCGAAGTAGTGGATCACCGAAAATTCACCACCCGGGAGGCCTATGACCAGACCTTGATCGACATCCTTCAGGCCCAACAGGTGGAGCTGGTCATCCTGGCAGGCTTCATGCGTCTTTTATCTCCTCTTTTCGTGAGGACTTTTTCCAACCGCATCATGAATATCCACCCGGCCTTGCTCCCGGCCTTTCCCGGCCTCCATGTACAGAGAAAGGCGCTCGATCATGGAGTCCGTTTCTCGGGGTGCACGGTCCACTTCGTCAACGAGGAGTGCGATCAGGGTCCCATCATCATTCAAGCCGTGGTACCTGTCTTTCCTGACGACACTGAGGAGTCCCTCTCCGCCAGGATATTGAAAGAGGAGCATCGCGCCTATCCGAGGGCTATCCAGCTTTATTGTGAGGGGAGGCTTCGTGTGGTAGGAAGAAAGGTTTTGGTCGATGGTCTGGCGAAGGAGGAAAGTCAGGTTCTCATTCACCCTCCATTGAAAGATGAAGAAGGTTAAATACATCGTCTCTGCTTGCCTTATCGGTGAGCGCTGCCGTTATAACGGAGAGGGCAAAAGGCACGCTGGAGTCGTCCGTTTTCTTAGGGGAAAGAGGTACTTCGCCCTTTGTCCCGAGATGCTCGCTGGCTGGGGCAGTCCACGTCCTCCCGTGCAGTTGCACGGTGGCGGGGCCTCTAAGGTGGCTGAGGGCAAGGCCAGAATCAAAGACAACCAGGGAAGGGATCGAACGGCAAGTCTCATCAAGGGAATCACCAAGGCGCTGCGACGGGCGCTTTCATTAGAGGCCAGGGAGGCCATCCTCAAAGAGAAGAGTCCCTCGTGCGGGGTCAAGCGGATCTATCGTGATGGCAAGCTGACTCCTGGGGAGGGGCTCTTCACCCATTGGCTACGGGAAAAAGGAATCAGGGTGCGATCGGAACAAAGCTTCGGGGTAAAGAGATCTAGGAGACCATGAACCGTTCCGCCCTCTTGTTCCTGGTCAAGATTCTGGTGAGCTTGGGCCTTCTCTTGTTCCTCCTCTCACAAGTAGATCTTTCTAAGCTTCTCCAGGCGATAACCTCCGCTCACCTTTCTTATCTTGTGCTTATTCTGGTGAGCTATATCCTGAGCCAGTTTGTCAGCTGCTTTCGGTGGGTCTTACTCGCGCGACCCCTCGGTTTCAGGCTTCCCTTTAAAGAATTCCTGTCCTTCTACTTCATTGGCATGTTCTTCAACTTGTTCGCTCCCAGCACCGTGGGCGGGGACGTCGGCCGGGTTTTTTACTTGGCCCGCGGCGTTAATCAGACTCAGGAGATTCACTGGACAGGCCGCACGGGGACCGCCCTAATTTCTGTGCTAGCAGATCGAGCCATAGGGTTGGCTGTCCTGGTATGGATTGGAGCTGTGGCGCTGGCGCTTTTCTCAAATTACCCTCTCCCTGTCATCGTTCGTTATCTGACCTTTGCGCTCGCAGTAGGATTTTTCCTTGGTTGGATGTTGCTTCCGTTTCTCAGCCGTTTCCTGGAATGGGTGAGATATCCTCTAATAAAAAATTTGGTCGCGGGACTAGAGATCTATTGGCGCAATCAGAAAATTATACTGCAAACCATTACCCTGTCCTTGATCGTCCACTTTGTTCAAGCATGGATGCAAATCCTCCTGGGTCGATCCCTCGATCTAGAGATCCCATGGTCCTATTGCTTTATCCTCTACCCGTTGGTGGGAGTATTTAGCGCGCTTCCCATAAGCCTCAACGGGATTGGATTGCGGGAGTTCGGCTTCAAATATTTGCTCGAGCAGATTGACGTCAGCTCAGAAAAGGCCATTGCCTTCGGACTCCTCTGGTTTATCATGGTCGCCCTCGACAGCCTGATTGGCGGGGTTGTTTTTATTTTAAGAAAGAGTCCGAAGCCGTCGGCTATTGTCCCAGAGATAAAAAATCAGGCCAGATAACTGTGGAAGATCTGCGCGAGGGACAGAAAAGAGAAATACCCAAAGAAGTCGGTAAGACCCGTGACGATGACTCCAGAACCAACGGCAGGGTCAAACTTCAGCCGGTTGAGGGTCAAGGGAATCAGGGCGCCAAAAAGCCCTGCGACCAATCCCAGATTGATGATCATCGCCATTGCCACGATCAATCCTAAAAAAGGGTTTTCCTTCCAAACAAAGGCTACCAAAAGGGTCACTAGGCCACCGGCAAAAACCGCGATGCCCAAATTGACGGATACTTCCTTGACTACCGCCCGCCACACCGAGGAGAACTCCAGTTCACCCAGGGCAATGCCGCGGATGATAATCGTTAAGGTTTGAATACCAGCGTTGCCTCCCACAGCGGCTACGATGGGGAAAAAGGTCGCTAGGGCAACCACGTTTACAAGGGTTCCTTCGAATAGTCCAATGACGGATGCTGCCAGGCTCGCTGTCAGCAGGTTTAAAATCGTCCAAGGTAGACGCATCCTGATGGATCGGCTCGGGGGAGTAAACACACGGTCCTCCTCCTGTAATCCGGCCATCTTATACATGTCCTCAGTGCTCTCTTGATGGATAATGTCAATGACATCATCCACGGTGATGATACCGACCAGACAGCCCTTGTTATCCACAATGGGCAAAGCCAATAGCTCATATTTGGAGAACAGCCGGGCGGCCTCTTCCTGATCCATCGAGACCTCTGCCCGGATAGGGTCGGTAATCATAATCTCGCCCAGCATGCGATTCTGCGGTGCGATCACGAGGTTGCGAATGGGGACTACGCCAAGAAGCCTCCCTGCTTCGTCGACGACATAGAGGTAGAAAAAGGTTTCTAATTCTCCCCGCTCACGGATCTTGTCAATGGCTCCCTGAGCCGTTGTGATAGGTGGGAGGGCCAGATAGTCGGTGGTCATGATCCTTCCGACTGTCCCCTCTGGATAACTGGTCAACTGCCGAACACTTTCCCTTCTTTCGGGATCCACCAGGGCGAGGATCCTCTCTTTTCTCTCCTCCCGAAGACTGTCAATAAAAGTCACCGCATCGTCCGGATCGGCCCGGGCGATGACATGGGCTACCTTTTCATCCTCGATCAAGGAGAGGATGTCTGGAAGGAGGTCAGCGGGAAGCTCCTTGAGCGTCTTAGCCGCTCTGCGCACGGAAAAGAGTATATCGAAGAGGACACGCACCTCGGCCGCTTCAAGATCCTTAAAGAGGAGCGCGATATCAGCAGGATGGCTCGTCCCGATCAAGCGCAGGACACGATCGGGCGTGGCGGTGCGCAAGAGATCGCGCACAGTCTCCTGATTCAATCCAGGGGATTTCATAAGTTTTTAGGAAACGTGCTTCGTTCTCTTCTTAACTGTTGTCAGATGGATTTGCAAATGTATTCTGTTTGTCCCGTCTGGGTGCTTAAAAGGCTTGCTGAAATCTGATATGCTGTTTTTCGACTTCTTACCCGCAAAAGGAGAAACCCGATGTCCCAAAAAAAGTACTCATTGGGGGCCTTGGCATCGGCAGCCATCGGCTCGTTTGTCTTGGCGGCTATATTTTTCCACGCTCCGCTGACGTCGCCTCTCATGGCCGTCAGTACTCTCCCCGGCGATAGGCATCCTTCCTCTTTTTCCTCCATTGCAAGGAAAACCATGCCGGTAGTTGTCAACATTTCGACTACCTCACAAAGGGCGCCGCGAACAGGACAAAGCGGGCCATTTGGAGGATTGGATCCCTTCGAGGAATTTTTTAATCGCTTCTTCGGTGAGGCAGTCCCGAGGGAGGCTCCGCAGCGAAGTTTGGGCTCCGGTATCTTAATTAGCAAAGACGGAGAGATTCTTACCAATTACCACGTGGTGCGGAACGCGGATGTAATTAAGGTCAAGCTCTCGGATCAATCGGAGCATGAGGCCCGGGTCATCGGAAAAGACGAAAGGACCGATCTGGCACTGATCAAAATCAGAAAGGGAGCGAGTAGCCTGCCGGCGGCGAAATTGGGCAACTCATCGAATCTGGAAGTGGGGGACTGGGTCATGGCGATCGGGAATCCCTTTGGTCTGGAACTTACGGTAACTGCTGGTATTGTCAGCGCCAAAGGGAGGGTCATCGGTGCCGGTCCTTACGACAACTTCATCCAGACGGACGCCTCTATCAACCCTGGGAATAGCGGAGGTCCTCTCATCAATATGCAAGGGGAGGTTGTAGGCGTGAACACAGCCATCTTCAGTCAGAGCGGTGGAAATATCGGCATCGGCTTTGCCATCCCGGTCGATTTGGCGAAAAAGATTGTGGATCAACTAAGGAAAAACGGGCGCGTAGTGCGGGGTTGGTTAGGGATCCGGGCACAAAATGTTACCCCGCAACTGGCCGAAACCCTTGGGCTCTCCCGGCACAGTGGGGTCATGGCACTGGTTACCGAGGTGGCGGAGAATAGCCCGGCGGCAGAGGCCGGAATCAGACAGGGAGATGTCATCTTAGAGTTCAACGGCAAGCCTCTCCCGAAGAGCCAGGACCTACCTTCTCTGGTTGCAGACACTCCTCCTGGCCAAAGGGTTACTCTTAAGGTTGTTCGCGAGAAGAGCGAGCGGATTGTCACTATAAGGATCGGGGAGCTTTCCGATGAGAAAGAGATCCTCTCACAATCGGAAATGAAGGAAACGGAGCTCGGTCTCAGGGTGCAGAAAGTTACCCCTGAGCTTTCTCGACGCCACGGCTTAGGCACAACCAAAGGGGTGATAGTCGTTGAGGTCCAGCCCGGCAGTCCCGCAGATCAAGCGGGGATCGAACCGGGAGATGTCATCCGAGAGGTCAACCAGCGTCCAGTAAATACGGTAAAGGACTTTGAGAAGTCCATGCGGCAGAGCAGGAAAGGAGATCGCCTCCTCCTCCTTGTTCAGAGAGGGGATAACTCAGTATTCTTTGCCTTAAAGAGAAAGGGTTAAGGAGGGCTTATGTTTGGACTCGGTATTTACGAACTCTTATTTATCTTGATTATTGCCCTGATCATCTTCGGTCCTAGTAAGCTCCCCCAGATCGGGAGTGGATTGGGCAAGGCGATCCGTGACTTCAAAAAGGGGATCAGCGGCGAAGAACCAGTGGAGACCATCAAGGAAGAGAAAGCGTCTAAGAAAGAAGGGTCCGGAGAACTCCCGCGTTGAGGAGTACCGTAAAACGACTATGAGAGAGATCGCACATAGGTGGAACTTCAGAGGTCTCTACCCCGTCGAGGTGGCCAGTGAATACCTGGGTGGGTTGGGATTTCTATTTTATGAACTCCTGCGTTGCCTTCGGAAACGATGGGAAGGCCGCCAGATCCTGGCGCAGATGGAAAATATCGGTGTCCGCTCGCTCTCTGTTGTGACCCTCACTGCAGTGTTTACGGGAATGGTCCTCGCCCTTCAAATGGGGAACTACCTCACACGTTTTGGGGCCCGACCCTATGCGGGAAGGATTCTGGCCGTCTCGATGATACGGGAGATGGGCCCTGTCCTCACCGCTGTGATGATTGGAGGGCGGGTGGGAGCGGGAATCACGGCAGAGATCGGTACGATGAAGGTCACCGAACAGATCGATGCCTTGCGCTCCCTGGGAGTCAACCCGATCCAGAAGCTGGTCTTCCCCCGCTTGGTTGCGTTAATGGTCATGCTCCCCTTACTCACCATTTTGGCCGATTTTGTGGGGCTCATGGGAGGTCTCTTCATCAGCGTGGTGGAACTCGATATCAGCGTCGGTTTCTATTTGAACTCGATTATCCAATTTATCAGATTCCAAGATCTCTTTAGTGGCTTGGGGAAAAGCTTCTTTTTTGCCTTTTTCATCGCTATCATCGCTTGTTACAATGGACTCCAGGTAACCGGTGGAGCGGATGGGGTGGGCCGGGCAACCACACAGACGGTGGTGACAGCTTCCATAACTATTCTCATATCGGATTTCTTTTTAACCAAGCTTTTTCTCCAAATGTAGTTATGGAAAGGACCGGGTTCATACAAATTCGCAACATCTATAAATCCTTTGGCGAAATGGCAGTGCTTCAAGGAGTCAATTTAACGGTAGAAGAAGGTGAAACGATGGTGGTTTTGGGTGGAAGCGGTTCCGGCAAAACTGTTCTTTTGAAGCACATGAATGGGCTGATCAGTCCGGAATCCGGCGAGGTCTTTCTGGAGGGATTAGAGATATCCCTCATGGAAGAGGATGACCTCCGGGAGGTGAGAAAAAAAGTGGCGATGGTCTTCCAGGGAAGCGCCCTCTTCGATTCCTTGACCGTTGGAGAGAATGTCGCCTATCCGTTAAATGAGCACACTGAATTGTCGCCGGGCGAGATCCGAGATAGGGTCGGAGAGATCCTCTCCCTGGTCGACCTGGAGGGGAGCGAAGGGCTCTATCCCGCAGAGATCAGTGGGGGGATGAAGAAGCGGGCGGCACTAGCCCGAGCCTTGGCCCTGAACCCGAGAGGCCTCCTCTATGACGAACCGACGACAGGCCTGGATCCTGCCATGACCCACCGTATTAATCGGTTGATTCGCAACCTGCAAAGGAAATTAGGTGTCACCTCAGTGGTAGTCACGCACGACCTCCAGAGTGCCTTTGCGGTAGGGGATCGCCTGGCTTTTCTCCACAAAGGAGAGATCCGGTTCGTCGGCACAAGGGAGGAGTTTCAGGCATCCGAAGACCTCTCCCTCCAAGAATTTCTTTCCACCACGTGATGGAGACTTCTCTATGAAACCAACTCGGACCATTCAGATTCAAATTAGAGTTGGCCTTCTGATACTTGCTTCCCTAATTATTCTGGGCGGTACCATCCTTCTGATGGGAAAAGAGAGACGCTTCTTTGAGGACAAGGTCCCCTTTGAAATCCGTTTTTCTCGCACCATCGGCCTCAGGGAAGGAGCTCCCATCAGCCTCACCGGTGTCACAGTGGGTTCGGTTGAGAGCCTTACGTTTCCACAAGACATACGGCAGCATTACATCGTGGTTCGAGTGAAGGTAGTTGGAGACGTGGCACCCCGCATCCGCAAGGACACGGTAGCCCGGATTCGCACCCAAGGACTTTTAGGGGATAAATTCATCGAACTTTCAGGAGGGAGCTTCCAGAGTGAGCCTGTGCCCCCAGGGGGCTTGATCCCTTCCATTAATCCGATTGATTATGAGGCCCTCTTGGGCGAAGGCGGAGGTGTGGTCGAAAATTTCATAGAGGCCACCACCTCTCTCAAGACTATTCTGAAGTCGATAGAAGAGGGGAAAGGAGTGCTGGGTCAGCTCGTCGCTTCGGATAAAAGTACGAATTGGACCGAAACCGCCAACAATCTTCGTTCCGCTTCGGCCTCCTTGAAGAATATCCTCCATTCGGTTGAAAAAGGGGAGGGGGTTTTGGGACAACTGATCCAGAACAGAGAGGCGGGACGGGTGATGATGGAAGACTTGAGAATCAGCTTGAGTCAAATGCGGAAGGCGACTGAGTCATTGCAAAAGACCACAGAAAAAATCGACAGGGGTGAAGGGACTTTGGGTACTCTGATTCAAGATCCTAATGCGGGAAGGGAAATACTCACTAGCCTGCGGCGATCTGCCGCTAACCTCGAGTCCGTCACTCGCCAGCTCCGGGAAGGGGGAGGGATCCTCCAGAGGCTGATAGCCGACAAGGTTTACGCGGATCGCCTGCTCGGTCACTTGGATCAAACCACGAGGGACTTAGCTCACATCACGGGAAAGATTGAGAGAGGGGAGGGGACTATTGGTGCCTTGGTAAACGATCCGGCGCTTTATAAAGATGCTAAAGAACTGGTGGGAAATGCAAAGGGGAGCTGGCTTTTTTCTATCTATCGATTCTTCCGTAATCTGGGTTCCTCCAGGGAAGATTCACCGGCAGGAGGAACATCCGGAGGAACAAAAGAAGAGGCGAACTAGAGAGTTCTTAACGAACCAATCCATCACGGGCCAGCGCTTAGTTCGGTAGGGGGGAGTTCCGATATCCGCCCTTCTGATTAGAGCCTACTAAGACCGTGTAGAGAGAGAGCTTCGAAAGCTTATAGACCGTTTCAGTGTTAAGTTCTGTCGCCTGGATAAAAGGTTTCAATTTAAGATTGGTGCGCCACCCCAGCCGTCGGGTCACCGGGTCCAGGGCCTCGGTCAGAAAGCCCAGGACCGGAAAATCGCTGGTGAAGTGGTTCACAATCACAATGCTTCCCCCGGGCCGGCACACTCGCTTGGCTTCTTCCACCATCTTGATCGGATCAGGGACAACTGTGGCCACATGAAAGGCCATGACGTAATCGAAACTATTGTCGGGAAAATCCAGGTGAAGGGCATCCATTTCCAAAACCTTCAAGTGTGTCCATCCGTTCTCTTCAATCTTCCCTCGAGCGCGCGCCAGCATATCGGGCGCTAGATCGACTGCGACCACCTCGCAGTGACGAGGATAAGCGGGAAAAGAAGTGCCGGTTCCAGCTCCCACTTCCAACACCCTTGCCCCACGCGGGATATCTAGGTCTTCAATGACCCGTCTTAGGCGGGAATAGAAGATCTTGCCAAATATTTTGTCGTAAAGCGGTGCGAAATCCGAATAGAGCTTACTTTCATGCGCCTCTATCTCACCCATGATCCCAACCTCAAGACTCGATCCTAATCCCCGGGGATTAGGCGACTCGAATTTCCCTTACTTGTTTCTTGTTAAACGAGGAGATATCCCTTTTCCGAAACCGCCATTGCTTTCCCATCTTGAAGCCAGGCAATATGTTTTTCCGAGCAAACTCATTGACCGTGTCAGGGCTGAGATCCAAGATCCTGGCAACTTCCCGGCTGTTTAACAAGTCTTCCTCTCTTTCCAACATATGGCCTCCCTCTTAAGGATGATCTTCAGTTGACCAACGGCACAGGGTGTGTTTTCTAGCAAGTTACCTAATGCCTGTCAAGGCAAAACCGATTTTTTTAGTCCAAATCTCAATTGTCTCACTCTTCACAGCTTCAACTGTATCGATGTAAGGCCTCAAAGTAGTCCGCTTCAAGCTGATAGGAAGCTCTAACAGCTCGTTACGCTAGCAGCCACTTGACTTGCGCCTTTGGTAAAGTTGCTTTAGGATTTCATATTCTGGCTTGGTTCTCATGACGAAGGCCTTGAAAATTGCGAGTATCGTAGGGATCGCCTTAGCGCTTTCTTTCGGAGTTGTCCTTTTTGCCTTTTACCACCTGATCCAGGTCGGTGAATTTCGGCGTTTCCTCATCAGTGAATTTGAGAAGCGAACCCATTTGAAAGTCAAGGTCGGAGAGGCGGAGCTGCAGATGGGCAGAGTGGTAGGGATTTCCTTTCGAGATTTTACCTTGCTTGAGCCGGATAGCGCCCACCCCGTGATGACAGCCCAGAAGATCTTGATCCGAGTAGCCTTGCTGCCCCTTTTAGAACGCAAAATGATTTTCGACGAGATCCGTTTCTATCAACCCACATTCCAGGTTGCCCGCGATGAAAGGGGCAAGATACCCTTACTGGACTTGATGGTCAGTTTTCTATTCCAGAAACAGAAGGAGGTTCAGTTTACCCTTGATTTGCGCGAAATCAGACTTGAAAAGGGGGATGTTACCTTTCTGGATCATCGAGAGGAACAAGACCCCATTGTGACGCACCTCCGAGAAATAGATTTGAACCTTCGACGCATTCCAGCCAAAGGCTTCTCCCGCTCAGGATCCCAGGTTCCGATCGAGGTGGCAAATCATGGGGAAGGAGAACCAGCGCTTGAGTTTAGTTTCAAGACGACCATTGAGAAAGATGGCAAGAAGGTAGGGTTCATGTCAAAGGGGAAAGTTCTTTTTCCCAAGGAAGAGTTTGAGCTTCGACAGGCATGGTTTGATGCGGACATCCGTGTTGAGGCTTTGCCAACCGCTCTATTCTGGGATTATTACGGCCACCTTCTCCCGATCAAAGCAATGCATGGGACCCTCGGTTCCCGTCTGCGTTGGCAGGGCAGCTTAGCTAAACGAGTCCACGTGAAAGGGGAAATAGACTTTAAGCGGCTCGCGGTCGATGCCAGCGATATCTTTGCCGGCGATTTGGCACCCGGGGATGGGCGCCTGGAGTTGGAAATGGAGTTGGGGCCCCAAGAGATTCGCTTTCCGCGTTTTGACTTGCGTTCCCAGGAGATCACTTTGGCTGGACAAGGAGCCGTGCGATCCTTAGAGAAAGATTCTTATCTAGAGGTGCGTCTCACGACGCCTTTCCTGCCGCTCCTGACAGCACGGAAATATATTCCTTTAAAGATTCTTAACTCGCCCGCTTGGGGCGATCTTGTCAATGCCACAAATCAGGGAGAGCTGAGGTTAACCAAGGCCGAAGTTTCCGGTCGGTTGTCTCAGATCCGTCAGCTTGAGCCGGGCTTCGAAAACCATATCGGGATAGATGCCGAAGTGCGGCGGGCAGGAGGCGACGTGAAAGGAGACCGTTACCTCCCAATCCGGGGTGTCAGTGGACGGTTTGTTCTGGAGAAGGGAATTCTCTATTACAAGGGTGTCAACGGCTACTACGGGCAGTCCCATTTCGCGGAAGTAGAGGGAAGCCATAAGGGAGTTCTTAGGGATCGGGGTCTTCTTGAACTTCGCATCAGGGGGGAGGTGGACCTTGGGGAGTTACGGGAACAGTTGAAGATGGGGCTTCTCCCGGCGCAAGCAGACAAGGTCACCGCCAATCTTTACGAATTAAATGGCAAGGGGAGGCTCGGACTTTTCCTGCGGGAAGACTTTGCATCGCAACATCATTATGAAGGTCAGCTCTCTTTGGAGAACGCGCGGCTCCGTATAGGTGACATTTCTCTCACCCAAGTTAGGGGAGACTTATCCATTTCTCCAGACGAGATCCGTGCGGAAAGGGTAACTGCCCTCCTCTCCGGGTCTCCTCTCCATATTCAAGCGGCCTTGAGAAATTACCTGTCTGACGGGTCAGTCTTTGACCTGAAGGTGGATTCTCCCGGCGTCAAGGCCGGGGAAGTGAATCGCATTCTATTTTCCCTGGGTTCCCCGACGGATCCGGGAACGGTGCGTGGGACTATCCGCTATCAGGGTTCCTTGAATTCCACAAAGGAGCGGGTGCTAAGCGGTTCTTTGGAACTGGCAGGAGTCCGACTTCCTGTGAGACCTTTCACTCAGCCTTTGCAGGACGTGTCGGGTAAAGTGAGGTTTGATGAAAAAGGCATCGATTTTCAGGGACTCAAGGGTCGAGTGGCGGGATCCGGGTTCGACTTTAGCGGCCAATGGAGGGACTCGGAGCGGCCCCAGATGGTCTTTACGTTTGTTTCGCCGGTCATGGACGTTGGTCATCTTCTGTCTCAAATCGATCCGGCCGCCGACGAATGGTATGACCGTCTTCAGGCCAAAGGGAGGATCAGGATCCATAACGGTAGATACAAAGGCTTTGAGTTCTCAGACCTCAGGAGCGATCTCGTGTTAGACAAAAGGGTGTGGCGTTTGGACAACTTTTCCGCTCGGTCCTGGGGGGGAACAGTTCATGGAAATGGTTCCTTTATCGATCATCCCGAAGGCCTCCGTTTTTCCGTCGAGCCAAAGGTTCAAGGAGTCGCCGTTCAAGGATTTCTTGGCTGGTTTGATATCGGCACTAGGGAAATTACGGGCAATGTCAATCTTACCGGTAAGCTGGAATCGAGTGGGGCAACAGGAACTGAAATCAAGCGAAACCTGAGCGGGAATTTCCAGCTTGAAATCAAAGACGGAGTCGCGAGGCGTATGCAGCTATTAGTACGGATTCTCAACCTCATGGATCTAACCCGTTGGTTCTCTTTCCAGTTGCCCGATTTCAACCAAAAGGGCATTCGTTTCCGTAGTGTAACCGGCGATTTCAAGGTCGATAAGGGAATCTACTCGACCGAGAATTTTGTGGTTGACAGCGATGATGTCAGCATCACAGGGGCTGGTCAGTGCGATGGTCCGAACGAGGTTATCGATGGTGTTATTGCGCTTCGGCCTTTTCCCAGGATGGGGTCGATTGCTAGCTATATACCGCTCATCGGACCCGGGATAGCTGCCATTAAGGATTCCATTATGGTGGCGAGCTTTCGTGTCCAAGGACCGTTGGAGGATCCGACCATAACTCCCGCCCCTTTGAGCACGCTCTCCGAGTTCTTTCTTAGCGCTCTTAAGATCCCGCAAAAGCTCATTACTATTCCCGGTGCAGAAAAGAAGTGACCTGGCAGATTACGCTTTACACAAGGGAGGACTGCTGTCTCTGCGAGGAGATGAAGGAAGTCGTGCGGAAGGTGGCCAGTGAGTTCCCCTTGGAGATAGAAGAGGTCGATGTCGATGAGGGGCCTGACCTCAAGGAAAAATATGGCAATGAAGTGCCCGTCCTCTTCATCAACGGCCGCAAGGCCTT
>JAHFAO010000233.1 GCA_023250515.1 Deltaproteobacteria bacterium
TGGGCCTTGGGACTCTTTTTCTTCTAGCCTTTTCCGGCGGGCTCGCCGGGTTGTGGAGCCTGCGACCCGAATGGGTTACGGCGGCCGGTGTTCATGAGCGGCTGAGCCGTCTTATCGCAGGCACTTGGATCATGGCTATTATAGCCTGGCTGACTGTTATCACCGGGACATACGGCGTTTATCCCTGGTATCGAGCCAAACCACCAGCCGGTGCTGATCTAATCCAGTTTCCTCGATATTACTTGCTGGCTGATCCCCATCTGGCCGAGTGGCACAAGTTTGGTATGGAGTGGAAGGAGCACGTGGCTTGGCTATCTCCCATTCTCGCCACGGCAGTGGCCTATGTGGTGATTCGTTACGGCTCTAAATTGGCCCATGAGGAGAAAATCCGGCAGACCTTGATCGTGTTGTTCACCTTGGCCTTTATAACTGCTGGTGTGGCCGGTCTCTTTGGAGCCTTCATCAACAAGGTGGCTCCGATTCGTTAGCGTTAGAAGGAGGCAATGGTTATGGCTAAGAAGGAGACTCTGAACAACGGTCCGGCTGCAGCAGCTGTTCTGGCATCTGGGATTGGAAGTTTTGCCTTAGGGCTCTTCACCACTTTGGCGCAAGCCCTTGCACCTGTCAGGAATGCCCTCAACCTCTCCGACCCGGTCGGCCCTCTGAGCGGTAAAACCACGGCGGCTGTCGCGATCTGGCTGGTGGCTTGGGCTGTGTTCCACGGCCTATGGAAAAACCAACAAGTGAATTTTACCAACGTCTTCATTGGTACGCTTGTCATGATTGGCTTGGGGCTGCTGGGGACTTTCCCACTGTTCTTTGACCTTTTTGGCAATTAAGAAAGCCTTTCCCCTCGGGTCTTGGGAGGGTTTTTAAGACTGCGATCCGGAAATTGTAGTCCCGGCTAATAATCCTCTGCGGAAGCGACCCAAAAAAATTATAAATCGTAAACCGGGGTGTGAAGGGCGATGTGTTTGCCCATGATCAAAACGGTGTCGGTCTTGGCATAATCATGGGTTGACTTTTAACAGTTAGAGAGCAACAATGGTTTTCGTGATTCGGTTCATGCGAAGGTTTGCAGTTGTTGGTCTGGCCTTTCTTCTTACCTTTGGTGTCTGGTGCGGGGGCCTTGCGGGTGATGCATCTGCGATGTTAGTAGGGAAGTGCCCAGGTCTAGCGCCGGGGTGCACGCAAAGTAGCACGTCATTGGAAAATGCAGGCTGCCAGAACTCTGTTTTTCCTTGTGCATTTCGCTCCTTGGATTTACTTTCTCAAGGCGCCTCTCCGTCTGTCCAAACAGACGATTTTTTCCATCATGGACACTTCATACCGACCGTTCCTTCGAGCTCAGCTGAGGAGATCGCCCTTGCGACCCACCTCGGTGCCGCTCTGCAGAATTCAGCCGGCAAAATCTCTCCCCACCTTTTCTATTCTGTTCTGAATCTCTGATTTTTCTCTCCGAAATACTTCTCCAAGTTTCACTCCTAGCTTAGAAGCTGGGAACTGGTTTCGACTACAAAAACTTTTGTAAGGAGGGAGCAAGATGAAAAATATCGCACTTGTTGGATTATTGTTTCTGTTGATCCTCGGAGGCGCCGCCCTCGCCCAGCAGGCGGAGGAGCAGCAAAAAGGCTCGTCCACGGGCGGCATGATGCAGGGGATGATGAGTGGAGAAAAGGACGGCGGGATGATGGGGATGATGAAAATGATGGGACAGATGGGCAAGATGATGGACCGGTGCAGCGTTATGATGGAATCGATGGACAACCGCTCCGGACCGTCCAAGGAAGAGCAAAAGAAGTAAGACTGTAGGGCTGAAGGTGAGTCTAAGAAAGCTCACACCTTGCCTTCTGTTTTTGGCGCTCTTCCTCTTAGCTCTGCTGAACTCAGGGGAGGGCTTTTTTCACAGGAAAAAAGCTCCGCCCCCAAGCAGGGAGGATTTCTTTAAAAAAATCGGCATCGAGAAGCCTGAGAAGAGAATTCTGACTCCGGATTTCACCTTGGAGGATCTTTCGGGGAAACGGGTTAGCCTAAAAGAGTTAAGGGGTAAGGTGGTTTTTCTCAACTTCTGGGCGACATGGTGCGTTCCTTGCCGGCAGGAGATGCCCCTGATGGAGAAACTTCACCGGGAGTTCAAGGAGCAGGGCTTGGAGGTGGTCGCCGTCAATTTCAGGGAGGATAAGAAAGTGGTGCAGAAGTTTTTCGACGAACTCGGCCTGACTTTTAAATCCTTATTGGACTACGACGGCAACGTCTCCAACGAGTACGGAGCCTGGTCCATTCCTCTTTCCTATTTCATCAGCCGCAGAGGCGAATTTATTGGCAAGGTGACCGGTGACAGAAAATGGGACAGCCAGGATTCCAGGGACTTTTTCCGTGAGCTTCTACAGGAAGAAAATTGACGGACATGACGGTTTGATGCGAGGAGGAGCTGTGAAAAGGAAACTTTACTTAGTGATATTGATCGGAATGTTTTGGATCGTGAACCGAGGTGAGGCTTTAAGTCAGCAGATGGATCATCTCCACTCGCTGGCTCTTGATCCTCAGACGGGCACACTTCTCATGGGAACACACAACGGGTTTTATGAGAGTCGAGATGAGGGAAAGAGTTGGCAGAAAAGAACCCTCAAAGGAGATGTGCCAGGGACTGACTTTATGACGATGGTGGTGGAGCCGGCTAATCCAACGATCATCTATGCTGGTGGGCATGATCTGGCTGTGGTTAAAAGTGCAGATGGAGGAATGAACTGGCAGCGGGCAGGAAAGGGTCTTCCGACTACGGACATTCACGCCCTGGCTGTCGACCCTAAAAATTCTAAGAGGCTCTATGCCTGGGCGGTTGGCTCTGGCCTTTATCGCAGCGATGACGGGGCAGCGAGCTGGTCTCGAGTTGATGATGGTCCGGAGAATCCCAATGTGACGTCTTTGGTCTCAGTTCCCATTCCTACTGGAATGGGCGGTATTTTCCTCTACGCCGGAACAGCCGCAGGGCTGTTTCGCGGCCCGGACTGTTTCTGAGGATGGAAACTGGTGGGCGGTCTGCCCACCCAAAAGACGATCTACACGTTTGCGTACGATCCGAAAGATCCAAAGATCATGTATACCGCACTCAGAGATGGTCTCTTTCTAAGCAAAGATGGAGGGGAACGGTGGGCCCTTTTGGATAAGAGTCCGAAAGAAGTGGTAGCCATCGTGATTCATCCTCAGGATTCTTCGAAAATCTTTGTGGGGACAGGTGACGGGAAAGTTTTTCTCTCTAAGGACGGAGGTTATAACTGGAAGTTGCAGAGCAAGTGAGAGGAGGCGTTATGTCAGGTCAGAGTTTGGTGAAGGAGAAAACCGAAAGCCCGAAGGTCACATCTGCTGGGGCGCCCGCGTGCCCGGTGGAGAGAAAAGGCTGGCTGAAAGGGCCGCTTGGGATGGCGATTTGCTGCGGAGCTCCGCTTCTTCTTGTGGCCGCAATCTCACTTTTCGGCGTGTCTCTGGGAGCGATCGCAAGCGGGGTTCTGAGTCTTGCAGCGGTCCTGGCCTGTCCCGTGGGGATGTATCTCATGGTGCGGATGATGATGAACAAAAAGTAGGTCTGATGTCTAAAAAGATCACTGTTTATAGCCAGCCTGGCTGACTGTTCTGCGGCAAAGCGAAGGAGTTCCTTTCGCAACGAGGCTTTGTTTTTGAAGAGACGGACATCACTAAGAATCCTTCGGCAGTCGAGGAGCTTGAAAGACTTGGCGTGATGACTACCCCGGTCATTGTTATTGATGGCGAGGTTGTCATTGGCTTTAACCGGAAGCGACTTGAAGAGCTGCTCGCTTAGGAGAAGAAGCTCAACCTTGTTGAGGTTCAAACATGGCCTCGGAAAGAAACAATGCGAAGGAGGCAAATAAGAAGGGCATTTGGTCCAGGAGGGACTTTTTTACTCGTTTGGGATGGGGTGGCTTTGGCGTCTTTGGTATTTTCACTCTCCTCGGTTTTATTCGTTCCGCCTTTCCCCGGGTTCTTTTTGAGCCGCCCAAAAGGTTCAAAGCTGGCGACCCAAAAGATTTTGTCTTTGGGGAGGTAAACGAGAAATTCAAACAAGAGTTTCGGGTCTGGATCGTGAGGGAAGAAGCTGGCCTCTATGCCTTGTTTGCGAAATGCACTCATCTTGGATGTACCCCGCGCTGGCTACCAGCGGAGAACAAATTCAAATGTCCCTGCCACGGCAGCGGCTTCTACAAGGACGGGACTAACTTTGAAGGCCCGGCCCCGCGGCCCCTGGATAGGTTTAAGATCGAGCTCGCAGAAGATAGCCAGGTAGTGGTGAATAAAGGGGTGCTGTACCACATGAATCCTGGAATATCTCCTGATGAGCAGTACCCGCAAAGTTTTTTGAAGGCGTGAGGTTTCCCAAATTCTCGTTGCGGCAGGTATTCCTTGTCGATGTCTTGGCGACGCCTCGTCCTCATAGCCGGGATTGTCATCCCTCTCATCTGGCTTCTCGCCTACGG
>JAHFAO010000090.1:0-9532 GCA_023250515.1 Deltaproteobacteria bacterium
CAAGAGCCGCCCGCAGGCCAAGGGACTAAACCCCAACGAGTTTATCGATCCGACGATCTTGAAGGAAATCGAAGATAGCGGCTTCGTCAAGCGCCTCTACGGACGGTGAATAGGGTCTTTACAGAGTAACCACTTTCTGGCGGCATATTTGCCTAAAGAATTTTCTTCTTCCCCATTACTTCCAACCTCGAAGAGGGGCGAAGACGGTCAGGAAACACGACGAGGATCGGTCCTTTCTTCGTTGCAGAAGGAGCCAGGATCCCTTCGAACTCAGCCCTGTGTGCCAGGCGGGAGATGTCGAGACAGAGAGAAACATCGTTACTCACTATCTCGTTCTCCTTTACCCCTATCTGCTCTAAGATTTTCTTGTCGGTGAGATCGAGAACCTTAGTGAGGGATACCTGGACGTCCACAAGATCCCTTGGAGCAAGATCGTCTAAAGTCAAACCCTGTCTCTGCGCTAGGCGGAGTAACTCAGCTAGAGCGGTTTCCTCATCCAAAGCGGTGTAAAGAGCCCCAAACTCTCCCTTTGGATTCCAGCGCCCTCCTGCCCTAAGACTTCCTGAGCTATCTAATGTGTCATATTGAGAAGATATGTGGCGATGAACAGTGGTCTCAAGGGCTCGGCCTTGCAGGTCACGAAAGGCCCGTCGCCGAAGAGAGGCCATTTTAGGCGAAGACACCTTCTTCTAGCTGGGCAATGGCAGAGAGAAGCTTGTCGTATTGACCCTTGGCCAGCAGGTCAAGCGGACGTTTTCCTCCGAGGGAATCATTGTGCGCATGCAGCCAATGTTCAATCGCTTCGGGTTTAAGAACCTGCCTTAACCTGCGGTCGATATAGGCGATCTTTTCCAATCTCTCACGGTGGTTGATAGAAGGCTTCACTCCCTGTTTTTTCCATCTCATAACGGTGCGGGAGGTGGTATTCAGGAAACGGGCCAGGGTCTCAATGGAAATTGAGAAGTCCGCTGTGATCTGCTCAATTGTCTGCGCATGAAGCGCCATGTTTATCTCCTTGATCCAAGAGCCAAAGATATCATGTTGATTATGACACTGTCAATGTCATGACATAAATAGTGACATCAAAAGCGCTACCGGCAGATTTACAGCGGTTTCGCCTACGAAGGACCCATTAAACAAAATTTTGAAGTTGAAGATTTAAGATGTTAATGATGGGATACGAAGCTGAGGGAGCGGTTTGTACTGTGAACAATCTTTCACGGTGAGGGTGGTAAAACGAAATGGTACCGTCAAAATTAGGTCTTTTTCTAAGAGCGCTTTTATCCATTGTGGTTGTTTTAAATGGCTGCTCCATTCTAGTAACGCGAATCAGATCGCTTGATCCTTCCGAACTCGATGCCGTTAAAAGTCAGAAAAATCGATAGTCCTAATTCGACTTAATGCTACCTTGGATGGCAAGTCTATGGACTCACCTTCGGATTCGTTTGAATTCGGACTAGCTAACATCCACTCGGGTGAACCGATGAAACCAGTCTCCTCTGTGCCCACCCGCTCTGCGGTGCTGGGTTCCTTTTAGGTGGGGCTTTTAAGGGGCTATTGGTAATGCAATGGAAAACTCACCCCTCAAAAGCAAATTTGAGCCGTGTCAGAAAGAACTTGTCCAGGAACTTCTTGATCTTGGTTCAACAGGGAAGCTTCGTCTCCAGCTAAGGGAGGAGCTGGGCAAGTACGGCATCAGGGAATTTGAATTGAAGCCCGGAGAGGATCCCCATGCAATGGCTCGGCAAAAAGGGTTCAAAAGCCTCCTGCAAACCGACATCCAACAAGTGGCGCTTCGGGAATGTAGGCCACGCGGGACTTTTTGTGTGGAAGTGGTGGTCCGGGCCCGCTTGTTTGATTTTAATGCCAACAAGTACCTATACGATACGGTCTTCCTCTACTCCGATCTTCCTTGGCAGCTGGAACGTTCGCCGTTTCGGTGGGCAGCATTACCGTTTCACGCGCATGGCTTACACGTCTCAGAATCTCCTGCCTGCAGAAATATAGAAGCCTACTGTCGTGAAGACGGTCGAAAAGCGCTGAGGGAGGAATTGTCACGGGCCATCAACCTTAGTCTGAAATGGGTCCTCCATTATTTTGGCTTGGAATTTCTAGCCGCGCAGCCAAATCCCTAGGGCACGACTGTCTCCTTTCGCCAGTGATGAGGTAGGTTCTTTTTGCTAGGTTGATAAAGTGAAAAGGTCTCTGGACCTTCAGATACTTGACAGCGGATTCATAGCCACTATAATGGCTAGAAAAAAGGATAGAGGATATGGCAGAAATTCATAAATTTGTTCCTATCACGAAGGCCAAAAACGAGCTTCTGGAAATCATCCGCCAGGTGGAAAAAGAGCATACCACTATTGCCGTGACCAAGAACGGCGTGCCGGC
This sequence comes from Deltaproteobacteria bacterium, assembly GCA_023250515.1. GTDB lineage: Bacteria > Desulfobacterota > Binatia > UBA9968 > UBA9968 > JAHFAO01. The sequence goes on from JAHFAO010000090.1 coordinate 2,392, forward strand.
AGCGGTTATCCTTAGCATGGAGAAATTTGAGGGCCTTTTCGAGACTTTGGATATCCTGAGTGATGAAGAGACCATGAAATCTCTCAAGAAATCCATCCGTCAGGCCCGGAAGAAACAGTGGGTCAGGTATGAAGAGGTGTTTGGTCGTTGAAGAGTTACCACCTCCGTTTCACGCCTGAAGCTGCCCGTCTGATCGCCAAGCTCGCGCCCGAAGTCAAAAGACTTATCCGTTCAGCCATCGATGATCTGCGCAAAGATCCCTACAAGGGATCCGAATTAGTCGGAGAGTTTGCCGGATATCGCTACCTCAAGCCCAGGCGCTACCGCGTCATCTACCGGGTAAACGAAGAGGAGTCTTTTTTGGAGATTTATCATGTGGGTCACCGCCGGGACGTATACGAGACCCTCCGCACCCTGCTCCAGTCTTTAAGCTAGCCCAGCCCGTTCTCGATTTCGAGATTAGGGATCCTTGGAAAGTGGCGCCCTATTGACTTTGCTCCGGCTGGGAGGCCCCGAGTATATTGGCGGCCTTATTTACGTAACGTGGCTTAACCCAAAGTATCGCCCCATACCGTCCGGCACCGGCGGCAACGGCGTCCACCGCTGTCACATTGATCCCAGCTTCACCTAGCTTCGATACAATATCAGCAACAGCACCGATTCTGTCATCGCCCTGGATCAGGAAGCCGGTCTTTGGACCCACGAGCTTTAACTTGGCCTTTTTGGCAGCGGCCTTGAACGCTGCGTGGTCAACCGGCATAAAGTCGATCTGAGCCCTCCGGCCTTTAGGAAAACCTGAAAAGGCGAGCAGGTTAACTCCTTCCTCTTTCAGGATACTGAGTATCCTAGCACCCTCCCCAGGCTTGTCAGGGACCTCTGCATAGAAGTATTGGACCCGCTGGATCGCGTCAGCCATGGTTCTACCCTCCTTTCAGATGATTTATAAAAATGATTACATTTTGAAGCTAACGCGGGTGTCTTCCACTGTCAATCCTTTGTAGTCCTTTGTTTGCATCCAAAATTTAGGGGACTCTTCCTCGAGGAACGAGCCTTCCGGCCGTGGGCAATGGGCTTGATGCCTCCTGGACCTTTTGGGGCGCTCTTGTTGGGTCTTAGATTATGGAGAGAAAAAAGGGACATTATGCCAACCAGTTCTCGATTTTGAGATTAGGAATCCTTTGAAAATGGCGGGTATTCGCTGTGACGAGGGTGAGCCCTGTTTCCAGGGCGGTTGCTGCAATAAGCGCGTCGGGCAAGGAGATAGGCTCGCCGCGCCGGTCGAGCGAGGCGAGAAGGTCTCCGGCGGTCAACGCTCCCTTTTCACTTAGGCCGAGAACAGTCACTCTGGACAAGAGCTGTGCGCGGATGCGTTCCCAAAAAAGTTCATGGTCTTGACGCCTTCGGCTTCCATACCGCAACTCTAAGACACAGATGCAAGAGGTAAACTGCGAGGACCGGGGGATTTTACCTAACCGTTCTATAAGACGGAGATGGGGTCGCTTCCTTAGCACCTCACTCAAGACGTTGGTGTCGAGTAGATACACCTTTATGCCTTCGAAAGACGGACGCGGCGCATCCTGTGTTTTTTTCTATCCTTGACTATGCCTTGGGTCTCCGTGAAAAAAGGATCGTCATCATCTAGCCATCCTTTAACTGCTGCCAAGCCTTCGGGTGTCGATGGTGGGGTAAGGACCGCCATCGGTTTCCCATGGCGGGTAATGGTGATGGTCTCCTTGCCATAAGCTACACGGGCTAAAAGTTCTGCGAAGTCCCGCTTGGCCTCGGCTGCACTAATGGTAATCTTATTCATCGGGTTTCTCCTCTTTAGCTGATTTTAGATATTTTAGTCATTATGTATAATTTGTCAAATTAGGGGGGAGGGCCCTTCCTGAAAGGTCAATGCGTGAGGTTGGAAATCTCTTGTTGCCTTTAAAGCAAAAATTGTTAAGATGAGGCCGTTTTTCGTGTATAAAGAGGACACCATAGCAGCAGTGGCCACGCCTGCGGGTGAAGGTGGGGTGGCGATCGTGCGAGTGAGCGGCCCGGATGCGGAGAGGATCGCCAAGGAAATCTTCTCCCGCAGCGGAGGACGAAACGGCGCACTGCGCTCTCATACCCTTCACTATGGGACCATCTGCGACCCCAAAAGCGGAGCGCCCCTAGACGAAGTCTTGCTAACCTTAATGCGAAAACCGCGGAGCTACACGGGCGAGGATGTAGTGGAGGTGCATTGCCACGGAGGCCCCTTTCTAGTACGCGAGGTATTGGAGCTTATCCTCTCCCGCGGTGCACGCCACGCCGAACCAGGAGAGTTTACAAAGAGGGCCTTTCTCAACGGCCGTCTCGATCTGGCGCAGGCAGAAGCCGTGCTCGATCTGATCCGCGCGCAGACGGATAAGGGGATGCGGTTGGCTTTGGGGCAGGTGCGCGGTGAACTCTCTAAGTGGGTGGGGGAGCTGCGCGAAGAGCTTCTTGATATCCTGGTTCAGGTCGAGGCGGCGATCGATTTTCCCGAAGAGGAGATCGAGCTGCTGCAGAGGGAGGAGTTGACAACAAAAATTGAGGCCCTGAGGAAGAATATAGCAGGACTTATTGTCAGCTACGAGTGGGGTAGGCTCTTTCGTGAAGGGGCAAGGGTGTGCATTGCTGGCCGGCCCAACGTTGGGAAATCTAGCCTTCTTAACGCGCTCCTTGGGGAAGAACGGGTGATTGTTACGCCAGTGCCAGGAACTACTAGGGACGTTATCGAGGAGAGCATTAACCTAGGCGGTCTGCCAGTGGTTCTCTGGGATACAGCAGGCATCCGCGAGACCCACGATCAGGTGGAAAGGATAGGAGTTGACTTCTCCCTGAAGCGCCTCGAGGAAGCTGAGGCGGCCTTGGTAGTATTGGATGGATCATGTTCCTCGAGCGTGGAGGATCACGCTATTCTCGCTTTAGTAAAGGGCAAAAAGGGGTTGGTAGTCATAAACAAAAACGATCTTCCTCAGAAACTAGACGTGAAAGAAGTGATAATAGAAGCCGGGCAGAAAGACATGGTCTCAGTCTCAGCGAAAGAGGAAATAGGGCTAGACGATCTCAAACATGCCTTGCGGAAACTTCTCTTAGGTGCTCAGAGTGAGCCGCCCATCGTAGTCACGAACTTGCGTCATAAGGCAGCCTTAGAGAGGGCAGAGGAGTTCCTTTCACAGGCAGCTGGAGCGCTGAGAGAAGGCTTACCCCCGGAGATCGTGGCAGTGGACCTTCAGGAAGGCAAGGAGGGGCTTGAGGAGGTGGTAGGAGCGGTTACCAATGATAATATTTTAGAACGTATTTTTAGCCAATTTTGTATTGGAAAATAATAAATTAGCTTTTAGTTATCAGCAATCACTTTCGAGCTTTAAAGGGTTTTCTAGAGCTGTTTGCTGACACCTGAGAGCTAAAATGTTTCACGTGAAACAACTATGAATAGCAGAGAAAAAATCTATGACGTCATTGTCGTCGGTGCCGGCCATGCTGGCATTGAAGCCGCCTTGGCGACCGCACGAATGGGCTGTAAGACTCTAATGCTGACTTTGAACCTGGACCACATCGGTCAGATGTCGTGTAACCCTGCTATAGGGGGAATTGGTAAGGGTCATCTGGTAAAGGAAATTGATGCCCTTGGCGGTGAGATGGGGCGCGCCATTGATGAGACAGGAATTCAGTTCCGCATACTCAATACCAAGAAAGGGCCTGCAGTCCGGGCCTCCCGTGCTCAGGCGGACAAGGCATTATACCGCCAGAGAATGAAACGAGCTCTGGAGAATTGCTCTAATCTCACCCTACGCCAGGGGAGCGTGGAGCGTCTTTTGGTGGAAGGCGAAGAAGTTAATGGGGTTGAGACCCAGATAGGGGAAGTTTTTTGTGGTCGGAGAGTTATCCTAACGACCGGTACTTTCCTTAAAGGACTCATTCATGTGGGAGATAAGAACTATTCTGCGGGCAGGGCAGGTGATTTTGCCGCCCAAGGTCTAAGCGACTCTCTGAGAGAGTTTGGGTTTAAGGTTGGTCGGCTTAAGACAGGCACCTGTCCCCGTCTAGACGGGCACACTATCGACTATTCTAAGTTGCAGGTTCAATATGGAGATGATCCGCCAATTCCCTTCTCCTTCTCAACCGAGAAGATCACTCAGAAGCAGATCCCTTGTTATATTACCTATACGAATGGTCGCACCCACGAGGTTATTCGCTCCGCCCTGCATCGCTCGCCTATGTATTCAGGGATTATTAAGAGCAGAGGGCCTCGCTATTGTCCTTCAGTCGAAGATAAAGTTGTCCGGTTTGCGGACAAGGATAGGCACCAGATATTCCTCGAGCCCGAAGGCTACGATACGGTTGAGGTCTATCCCAATGGACTATCTACGAGCCTTCCCCTTGATGTCCAGGTTGAGATGGTCCATGCCATTGAGGGATTGGAACAGGCTGAGATCATGAGGCCAGGCTATGCAATTGAGTATGACTACTTTGAGCCCACACAGCTCTATCCGTCCCTTGAGACAAAGCTTATTAAAGGGCTTTACCATGCGGGGCAGATCAATGGAACCACAGGCTATGAAGAGGCTGCAGCACAGGGAATTATTGCAGGGATCAATGCAGTTCTTAGTTTGCGGGGAGAAGAGCCACTTGTTCTAGCAAGAGATCAGGCATATCTTGGTGTTCTCATTGATGATTTGGTCACTAAGGGAACCGATGGTGAGCCCTATCGGATGTTTACCTCACGAGCCGAATATCGTCTTCTTTTGCGCGAAGACAATGCTGACCTTCGCCTTACCGAAATAGGTTACAGAATCGGCCTCGCGACTGAGGAATCTTTTCTGCGGACTCGGGAGAAAAAGAGGAGGGTTGAGGAGGTATTAAAAGCGCTCGAGGATGGCCGGGTGGGTTCCACAGAAGAAATAAATCAAAAGCTTCAATGCATAGGATCGGCGCCCCTGCGTAGTCAGATTTCTCTAGCCCAACTTTTGCGCCGGCCTGAGATATCATTTTCTCATCTGCCGTCTTTTTCTCGTGAGCTTGCAGAAATTCCTTCAGCAGTCGGACTGCAGTCAGAGGTGGAAATCAAATATTCAGGATATGTTCAGAGGCAGCTTGAGGGAGTGGAAAGGTTCAGAAAGATGGAGCGTGTTCGTCTGCCAGAAGATATGGACTACTCTGCGATCAAGGGACTGTCAAGAGAGGTGCGTGAGAAACTCATGAAGGTGCGCCCACGCTCTCTTGGTCAGGCCTCAAGGATAGCTGGAGTTACCCCAGTGGCAATCTCTCTCTTATCTGTTTACCTCAAAAAACGCAGACTTGCATAAGAAGCAATCAGCATTCAGCTTCAGGCAGGAACTGAAAGCCGGTCGCTGATAGCTAATCTTGCTATTCTAGTTTCACGTGAAACAATTTTTTTCTTCCCTTTTTTTGACTCTTATGGTAAAAGATAAGGCCAGCACGAGAATTATTGGTAACTTATTGAATTTAAAAGAGAATTCGTGACTAGGATTATAGCAATAGCTAATCAAAAAGGGGGAGTGGGGAAAACCACGACCGCGGTTAATCTAGCTGCTTCACTAGCGGTTGCCGAAAAAAAGACGCTTTTAGTAGATGTTGACCCTCAGGGAAATAGCACGGCCGGACTGGGCATTGATCGCTCTGAGTTAAATAACAGTCTTTACGATGTGCTCATAGGCACTAGTTTACTCATGGATATTCTCTGCAAAACCGAGATCCCTAATCTCTTAGTTGCTCCAGCCACAAAAGATCTAATTGGTGTAGAGATTGAGTTTGTAAATGCCGAGCAGAGGGAGGTGCGACTGAGAGAGGCGCTAGAGTCTGTCAAGCAGGAGTTTGACTACCTTTTACTCGATTGTCCTCCTTCTTTAGGACTTCTCACCCTGAATGCCCTAACGGCCGCGGATTCTCTTCTCGTGCCTATCCAGTGTGAGTATTACGCCCTCGAAGGGTTGAGTTCTCTTCTAGAGACTCTAAGACTGGTTCAGAGAGGGTTGAACCCCGCACTTTTTTTGGAAGGGATTCTGCTGACTATGTTTGACAGAAGAAACCGCCTCTCACAACAGGTTGCTGAGGAGATACGTTCTCATTTCCCTGACCTTCTTTTCCGTACCGTTATCCATCGCAACGTACGTCTGAGTGAAAGTCCAAGCCATGGCAAGCCGGCTCTTCTATACGATGTTAACTCTACTGGGGCGAAGAACTATTTGGGGTTGGCAAAAGAAATAATCCATAATGGGGAGGAAAATCGCCGTGCAGAAAAAGGGATTGGGTAGAGGGCTTAGCGCTCTCATCCCCCATGTTGAGGTAGCTAAGGATTCATTACCCCTCCAGGTGGAGGTCGATCGCATTGCTCCCAGCCCGATGCAGCCTCGCCGCCTATTTGATGAGGCGAAGATTGACGAGCTTGCGGCCTCGGTTCGCGACCAGGGGATTATCCAGCCACTCTTAGTGCGTCGCAGCGGAGACGGATATGAACTGATCGCTGGCGAGAGGCGCTTGCGCGCAGCCTTAAAGGCGGGCTTAAAAGCAGTGCCGGTCGTAGTTAGAGAGGCGAGCGATACGGAGGCATTGCAGTTGGCTCTGATCGAGAACCTGCAACGTGAGGATCTCAATCCCATAGAGGAAGCCAATGCCTACCAGCGTCTTCAGAAGGAGTTCGGCTGGAGTCAGGAAGTGATTGCTGATAAGGTGGGTAGGAGCCGTCCCGCGGTCGCTAACTCCCTGCGTCTCCTTCTCCTTCCCAAAGAGCTACAACAGGAGGTGGCTTGGGGCAAGCTCCCGGTTGGGCAGGCCAGGGCCCTGCTGGGATTGGAGCGCGATGCGTTGATACTCTCTGCGGCCCGCAAGGTAATAGCCCAAGGGCTTTCAACTCGTGAAACCGAGAGACTGGTCGGGCGTCTTAAGCTGGGCAGAAGGAAGAGGGAAGCGCCCATATTGGATCCGGACCTCCGCTCGCTTATGGAGAGGTTGCAGCGCTGCTTGGGTACCAAGGTGCGGCTTATGCACCGGGCAAGGTCGGGTAGAGGCAAGATAGAGATTGACTATTATTCGGCTGCCGATTTGGAACGCCTCATCCAGTTGATGACAGTGAATGAAAGTAGGGGGGCTAGCCTTCAGAACTGAA
>JAHFAO010000090.1:9632-13056 GCA_023250515.1 Deltaproteobacteria bacterium
AGGGAGGTCGGCGATGAGGTTAAAAAAATGCAAGCCTAAATTTTTGGCTCGAGTGGCTCTGAGCGGATTATTGACCTACCTTTTGTTCTTGCCTGGTGATGTCCTTTCGCAGACCCCTTTTTATCAGGGAAAAACCATAACCATTATCCAGGGGCGTGAACCAGGGGGCACGGGAGACATGCGAGTCAGAGCCGTCCTCCCTTACCTGCGTAAATACATTCCCGGAAATCCAGCTATTGTAACCGAGTTCATCCCAGGCGCGGGAGGTCGAAAGGCAGCCAATCACATCTACAGGTCGGTTCGACCAGATGGCTTGACTATTGGAAATGTAGGCACTGGTCTTGTGGCCAACGCCATTCTTGGCGAGCCAGGCGTTCAATACGACCTTGATAAACTGATCTACCTCGGCTCGCCCAACAGCGCTACTCACTATGTTTTTGTCACCAGGAAGGAGCTGGGCTTGAACAGTTTGGAGAGGCTCCGAGGGGCCAGCGGGCTCAGAATTGGGGCTCAGTCTGTGGGGCATGACATCTATATCAATGGCCGGCTCTTCGCCTGGATTCTCGGGCTCAAAGATCCTAAGTTTGTTACCGGCTACTCAGGCCCGGAGGTGGATTTGGCGTTAATGCGCGGGGAGGTGGACGCCAGAGTGAATATTGCCGATACGGTTTTGCAGCGTACCCCTGACTGGGTAGAGAAAAGGTTGGTAGACTTCCACGCCATCCTGGAGATCCCTATAGGTGATAAGCATCCACGTTTTGCTCACCTCCCCGAGCTAGAGGCCTTCGCGAGGTCGGATAGAGAGAGGAAACTGCTGGCGCTGAACCGCGCCTTCAGACTAACAGGCTCGCCCTACATCCTTCCTCCCGGTACCCCTAAAGAGCGCGTTCAGATCCTACAAGAAGCGATCAGGAAAACATTTCAGGATCCAGAGTTTCACAAGGAGTTCAAGAAGCTCAGCGGAGATGATCCCACACCGCTCATGCCCGAGGCCCACGAGCGAGCAATCAAAGAGCTACCTCGGGACGCTGAGGTCATTGCGCTATTTAAGAAGCTTGCTGGCGCTGAACTTCTTCCTCCTCGCTAGCGAGGGGCCAAGCAGATATCTTCGGAGGGCAAGACGATGGTGATGCCAACTATCGCTTTCCTTGTTTTGATCTATTTCCTCTTTTTACCTTCCCATCTTCTTTCGCAGACCCCCTTCTATCAAGGTAAGACGATAACAATTATTCAGGGTCGGGAACCTGGGGGCACAGGCGACGTGCGAGTCAGGGTCCTTATACCCTTCCTGCAGAAATACATTCCAGGAAATCCGACTGTAGTGTCTGAGTTTATGCCAGGTGGGGGAGACCGAAAAGCAGCGAACCATATCTATAAAGTAGCGCGGACTGATGGTCTCAGCATTGCGAATTTAGGCGCCGGATTTGTATCGAATGCCGTCCTCGGGGAACCGGGCGTACAGTACGACATTGATAAATTCATTTACCTTGGCTCCCCTAATAGTCGAACGAGTTATGTCTTCTTTGCGAAAAAAGATCTTGCAGGGCTGGATAGATTAAGGGCCGCTTCTGGGATAAGGATCGGAGGCCAAACCATAGGGCATGAGAACTATGTTCTTGGACGGCTCTTCGCTTTGCTTCTCGATCTCAAAGAGCCAAAGTTTGTTACCGGATATTCTGGACCTGAGATCGACGTGGCCTTGCTCAGTGGAGAGCTGGACGCCAGGGCAAACAGTTCAGAGACAATTTACATGCGAAACCCTGAATGGCTAGATAACGGACCAATGCAATTCCACCTCATCTTAGAGATTCCTAAAGGTTTCCGTTTACGTCATTCTGTCATAGACAAGCTCCCAGATCTGGACGACTTCGCGAAGACCGACTAGGAGAGAAAGGTGATTGCCATGTTCCGCAACTTCAGACTGATTGGTTCTCCTTACTTCCTTCCTCCCGGCACCCCTAAGGAACGGGCTGAGATCCTTATGGAGGCATTCCGCAGGAGTTTCAAGGATCCTGAGTTCCTGGAGAGATGGAAGAAACTTACGAAGGCAGATGCCCAAACTCTTATGCCTGAGGAGCAAGAACAGGCCATTAAAGAAATCTCAAGAGATCCAGAAGTTATTAAATTCTTCAATAGGATTGCCGGTGCTGGTCCCCTTCCGGCACGGTTAGGTGAGGAGGTCTAAGATGAGCTTAAAAAAGAGCAAATTCAAAATCTTCTTCCGTGTTTTCCTAGGCCTATCGCTCACCTGCTTTTTCTCCACTAATGTCTTTGCCCAAACTCCCTTTTATCAGGGCAAGACTATTACCATTATTCAAGGTCGTGAGCCTGGGGCCTTGGGAGACAATCGGGTTAGAGCCGTTATCCCGTTTCTAAGGAGATACATCCCCGGAAATCCCACCATCGTGGGTGAGTTTATGCCCGGCGGTGGAGGTCGAAAGGCCACAAATCACATCTATGGAGTGGCTCGTCCCGACGGCCTTACCATTGGAAGTGTGGGGGCTGGTTTAGTGGCTAACGCGATCCTTGGCGAACCCGGGGTTCAGTACAATCTCGACAAGTTAATCTATCTCGGATCGCCCAACAGCGCCACTCACTACCTCTTTCTGAGCAAGAAGGAGCTTGGGTTGGATACCCTAGAGAAACTCCGCGGCTATTCCGCCCTTAGGGTCGGAGCCCAAACCGTGGGCCATGACATCTATATCAACGCGCGCCTTTTCACCTGGATTCTAGGTCTCAGAGAGCCGAGATTCATTCCCGGATACTCGGGTACAGAGCTCGATTTGGCCTTGATGCAGGGAGAGGTGGATGCAAGAGCGCAGACGGCAGCCTGGCTTTTGCACAGAAACCCGCATTGGCTCGAAAAAGAGTTGGTGAATAGCCACGCCATCATCGAGATTCCCAAGGGGGAAAAGCATCCCCGCTTTGCCCACCTTCCAGAGCTTGAGAGCTTTGCCAAATCCGACAAGGAGCGCCAGATAATGGCGATGTTTCGCGCTTTCAGGCTTGCTGGTTCGCCTTATGTTCTCCCTCCGGGAACGCCCAGGGAGCGGACAGAGGTCTTACAAGAAGCCATGCGCATGACCTTTAAAGATCCTGGGTTCTACTCGGAATTCAAAAAGCTCACTGGAGATGTTCCCACACCTCTTATGCCCGAAACGATGGAGAAGTATATCAGGGAACTCCCTCGGTCTCCTGAGATCGTCGCCCTTTTTCATAAGATTGCAGGGGCAGGGCCTCTCCCAGTGCGCTAGATAGCAATAAAATTTTTGCTGAAGGAGGTCTTCGATGCAAGTAAAAACAGGCCGCTTTAAATTCTCAGCCCAGGTACAGATGGCCGCTCTTCTGGCCTTTTTTTGGTTCTCCCCTGCGCCAGCTCTGCCGCAGACTCCCTTCTACCAGGGTAAAACCATTACCATTATTC
>JAHFAO010000091.1 GCA_023250515.1 Deltaproteobacteria bacterium
CATTTGCGGGAGTGATCAATTGTGGAGTTTATGCGACCCCTCTCCCGATTTGGGATAGGGAACGGGTGAGGGAAATGATATTGTTAGCGTTTTCACCCTCACCTCTGTCCTCTCCCGTCGAGGGAGAGGAGGAAGAACGGAATCTCGTTGGTGGTGCCAGCGTAAGCTGGCCAGACCGCTTTGAGCGGTTCACAAATCAAGCCTCCGGCTTTGCCGGAGGTACATAACTGAGCCGAAGATGAAAAAAGAGATAGAGCTTGTCATGTTCGACCTGGATGGGACGCTGGCAGACACCGGGCAAGACCTGGCGAACGCGTTGAACTACGTCCGCTCCCGCCTCGGCTTGGAGCCGCTGGATGACCGGCTGGTCTATGGCCACGTGGGCCGGGGGGTGGAGCATCTTCTGCGCAGTTCCTTGCCGGAAAAGTGCCAGGAGCGGTTCCAGGAGGTGATGGAGCTATTTCTCAAGCGCTACGAAACACACTTGCTTGACACGACCGTCCTTTATCCGAATACCCGGGAGATCCTGGACTATTTCCAGCAAAAGAAGCGGGTAGTTATCAGCAATAAACTCCGTCGTCTTACGGTTTCGATTCTTAGGGGACTAGGAATCGAGGTCTGCTTTGACGCGATCTTGGGAGGCGACAGCGTAGCAGAGAAAAAGCCCGGCCCCGGTCCCCTAAATCAAGTCCTCAGCTCTTTTGGTGTTGGCCCGGTAAAGGCCCTCATGGTCGGGGATATGGGCACGGACATCGAAGCAGGGAAAAGGGCCGGAGTCGTTACTTGCGGGGTCACCTACGGGCTGGGAAAAAAGGAGGAGCTGGTAACGGCGAGACCAGACTTTCTCATCGATGACCTTAGCCAGTTAAGCAAATATTTTTGTTAAAGATCGTCGTTCAGGAGGAGATAACATGGCAGGGACGATTCCGGAAAACTATCGAGATCTATTTACCAAGAAGGCCTTCGGCCATCTTGCTACTGTGATGCCAGACGGTAGCCCGCAGGTTACGCCGGTCTGGTGCGACTACGACGGGACCCATATCCGGGTCAACACGGCTAAGGGGCGTGTAAAAGATAAAAATATGCGCCGCAATAAGAAGGTAGCTATCACGATCAGCGATCCTGAGAACTCTTACCGCTACCTGGCGGTGCGCGGCGGGGTGGCGGAGATTACCGAGCAAGGTGCCGACGCCCACATCGATCTTCTCACCAAAAAATACCTGGGAAAGGAAAAATATCCTTACCGCCAGCCGGGCGAAATCCGAGTCCTTTACAAAATCCGTCCGGAAAGAGTCTCGACCATGGGCTAGGCCAAGGCCTTTCTTGTGCCTTTTTACAAAATCCGCTATGGTTGGCAGCATGAATGAAGAAGATTTTTTAAAAAAGGTTGGGGTTTACTGCCGTTATCTGAATCAGTTCCTCAACGATGGGGACATACCAAAAATTCTCGAGACGATCAGAGACTTGGAAGCAATCCGGCGGCAAGCAGAGAACGAAAAGGTTAAGTAGTCTTGGTCTCTGATCATCTTAGCGACCTCTCCTAGTTTATCTCTTTCCACACCTTGGCGAGGCTCTCCCCGTAAACACTGAGATCCCACTCGCAGAAGTACCCAAAGGGGGTGACCCACACGTTGTAGTCTGTCTCGCGCAAGCGTTGGGCGAGGTCGGTTAGGAAAGACTCGGCGCAAACGGGAGAGGTGATCTGACCGCCGAGATGGGCAAAGGAGTGGAGGACTATGTTCCTGAGGTTTCTCTTATTTGCCAACCACTTGATGTGCTTCAGAGTTTGGCGCAGGATTGAAGACCTTCTCTCCTTTTCTTCGTCTGATGGCTCGGCCTGAACAAAGACGACTAGGCTCTCCGTAACCTCCTCTTCGACCTCCTGTTCCGGGACATCCGGGAGCGTCTTGGAATGGGATCTCCAGCGAAACCGCTTGGCCTGAAAACAGAGAAGCCTCATCCGGAGGTCAGTAGTAATCCAAAAAATTTTTCAGGAGCTTTTTCCCCTCCTCGGTGAGGATCGATTCGGGGTGAAATTGCACCCCTTCGATAGGGCAGCTCTGATGGCGCACACCCATGATGACGTTGTCGGAGGTCCGTGCGCTGACGCATAGTTCCGGGGGCAATCGCTGGGGGTCTATGACCAATGAGTGATAGCGCATCCCGGAGAAGGGGTTTTTCAGCGATTGATAGATGGTCTGGGAGTCGTGGAAGATATTCGACATCTTTCCGTGCATGATATTGGGGGCACGGATGATCTCCCCGCCGAAGGCCGACCCGATGCACTGGTGGCCCAGGCAGACACCAAGGATCGGGGTCTTTGTACCAAAGCGGCGTATCACGTCACAAGATATCCCCGCTTCCCTCGGAGTGCATGGGCCAGGAGAGATGACGATCTTCTCCGGTCTCAGTTCTTCTATCTCTTCAAGAGTGATCTTGTCATTTCTGGAGACCTGCACTTTCTCTCCCAGCTCTCCGAGATAGTGAAAGAGGTTGTAGGTGAAGGAGTCATAGTTATCGATCAGCAGGATCATCTCCGTCTCCACTGTTGGGCCAATTCAATGGCCTTAATCATGGCGCGGGCCTTGTTCAGGGTTTCCTGATATTCCTTTTCAGGATCGGAGTCCGCCACAATACCTGCACCTGCATGGATGTAAGCCTTTTTCCCCTGCATCAGGATGGTTCGGATGACGATGCAGGTGTCCAGATTGCCGTTGAAACTAAAATAGCCGATCGCCCCGGCATAGAGTCCCCTCCTCTCCGGTTCCAGCTCGTTGATGATTTGCATGGCCCTGATCTTGGGGGCGCCCGAGACTGTCCCGGCCGGGAAGCTGGAGACAAAGAGGTCAAAGGGGCTTTTTCCCGCTGCTAATTTCCCGCGGACGTTGGAGACGAGGTGAATGACGTGGGAGTATCGTTCAATGGCCAGCAACTCATTGACCTCCACGGAGCCGACCTCGGCAACCCGCCCGACATCGTTTCGGCCTAAATCCACTAGCATGATGTGCTCCGCCTTTTCCTTGGGGTCAGAGAGGAGGTCGGCCTCGAGTTCATGTTCTTCGGATGGAGTGGATCCCCTTCGCCGTGTCCCGGCGATAGGTCGGAGCTCAATGGTATTGCCAGTGAGACGCACCATAGTCTCCGGTGACGAACCGATCACCCTTAGTCCCTCAAGCTCCAAATAGAACATATAGGGCGAGGGGTTGATGAATCTTAGGGCCCGATAGATTTCAAAGGGGTCCGCTTGAGTCTGGGTCTGAAGTCTCTGGCAGAGAACGACCTGGATGATGTCGCCGGCCTCGATGTAGTCCTTGGCTTTTCGGACCATGGCCTGAAACGCCCTCGGGGTCAGATTCGAACGGGTTTTTCTCTCTTTTCTCCGTCCGCTCAGATCCCTCGCCTCTATCCCCTTTGGTTTCTTCTGCAGCGAGGAGACTAACCTTTGGATTCTGGCTGTGGCTTCGCTGTAGGCCTTGCGGAGGTTGGCCCTCCCGTCCAACCTCACATTGTCAATAACTTTGATCGTGTGCTTTAGGTTGTCGAAGGCGACTAGAGTTTGGACAAAAATAAAAAAGATCTCAGGCATCTCGAGAGGATCCCTCTTGGTGTTGGGGATATCGTGAAACTGCTCTACCGCATCGTAGGCGACATAGCCCAAAGCCCCGCCGAAGAAAGGTGGGATCCCTTCCACAGCAACCGTGCGGTATCCCTTGAGAAGCTCCTCTACGAGCTGGAGCGGCCTATCGGCCGTAAGGGTTTTCTTCTTACCGTCCTCAATCATTTCGATATGCCTTCCACGGGACTTAAAGACCATATAGGGGCGCGTGCCCAAGAACGAGTAGCGCGCCCAACGCTCGCTACCCTCGACACTTTCGAGCAGGAAGGCATATCGGTCCCTCTCCAATCTCTTGAAAAATGAGAGGGGGGTCTCTAGGTCCATTAGGAGTTCCTGATAGATTGGGATCAGGTTTCCCTGCTTGGCAAGGCGACTGAACTCTTTAAATGACGGTTGAATCATCTTCCCTCGGTTGAAAAAGCATAGCTTGTCCTCGGTGGAGAAGCTCGAGGTTTTCACACATTTTAACCTAAGAGGGTCGATTGTACTAGTCAAGAATAGGGGTAGTGGTCATTTTGAGACTTGTGAACTAATTGGGGAAGAAATAGAGATTCTTCGCTGCCGCTCAGAATGACATTACAGAGACTTGTCATCCTGAACGAAGTGAAGGATCTCTGCCCCCGAGGAGCGATCTTTCAGAGAAATTCCGGAAGGTGGAGCCCTTAATTCTGGATGCAACCCAATCTGATAAATTTCATTGGCAATGGTTTGAATCGGTGGTACACATAAAATGGGAGGTGATGCTATGAAGTTTTTTATCGATACTGCGGATATCCAAGAGATCCGTGAAGCTCATAGCCTTGGCCTCATTGACGGAGTGACCACCAACCCCTCACTGATCGCCAAGGCAGGTCGAGGATTCAGTGAGGTGATTAGCGAGATCTGTTCCGCAGTGTCCGGACCGGTGAGTCTGGAAACTGTCAGCCGAGACGCGGCGGGAATGGCTCGGGAAGGGGAGGATCTCATCCGCTATGGGAAGAATGTGGTGGTCAAGGTCCCCTTGACAACAGAGGGATTAAAGGCGGTGAGGCTCCTGAGAGAAAGGGGCATCAGAACCAACGTCACTCTCTGCTTTTCTCCGGTCCAGGCGCTTCTGGCAGCGAAGGCAGGGGCCGCTTATGTCAGCCCGTTTGTTGGTCGCCTCGATGATATTTCCCAGAGCGGAATGGAGGTTATTGAGCAGATCGTAAAGATTTATGCTAACTATCAGTTTTCCACTGAGGTCCTGGTGGCGAGTATTCGTCACCCCATCCATGTTTTGACTGCAGCCCTGATGGGGGCGCATATTGCTACCATGCCTTATTCTGTGATGAAGCAGTTGGCCCAGCATCCTTTGACCGACATCGGGATTGAAAGGTTTCTTAAAGACTGGGAGAAAGTTCCGAACAAGTTCTAATAACCTCCCAATTAGCCCCGATCCGACAAAAATAATCAAGTCATATGCGATCCTGGATTGCATGCTGTAACAGTGGCCCACATATTGGTCGTACCGCTGTAACCACACTGGAGGTGAGCTTCTGATTCATGGCCAAAACAGCTCTTCGCCGAGATCTGATGCTCGTCAGCGGCGATTCCTTGGACCTATTAATGTCGGATCGGGGTTAGCACTCAGCTTTTAACCGATACCTGGCAGTTAATCCCTTATAAATTTGGTGCCCATCACTGTTTGACAACGCTCCAGCCCTGGGCTAGATTAAAACGCCTTTTTGCAGGTCCGTTTTTCGCCTAATACGCCGTGCGCCAAGGGTTTTTTCTGCACGGAGGAGATATGGTGCGCAGAGAAAAGTCCAACTACGTCATCCAATCAGTCTCGCATGCCCTTGATGTCCTGGAGCAGTTTTGTGGGAGCTTAGATGAGATCGGGGTGACGGAGCTTAGTAAGAGATTGAAGCTACATAAGAACAATGTTTTCCGTGTCCTTGCGACCCTGGAGGCGCGCGGATATATCGAGCAGAATAGAGCTACAGAGAACTATCGCTTGGGAGTGAGATGCCTTCAGCTAGGTCAAACCTATGTGCACCAGATGGGGTTTCTTCTCCAGGCCAAATCCACGCTGGAAGAGATGGTTAAGTCCGCTAAAGAGAGTTCTTTTGTGGCCGTGAGGAAAGGGACAGTGATTGTCCCTCTGGAATTTGTTGAGCCAAAGAATGCTGTTCGCGTGGTTTCGTTCCTTGGGGCGACACTCCCCCTGCACTGCACAGCCTCGGGTAAGATTCATCTGGCGTTTGAATCCGAAGAGGCATGGAACCAGAGCCTCCCTGAGAACCTCCCTCGTTATACCGATAAAACGATCATTGATCGACGGTTTCTCCTCGAACAACTAAAAGAGATTAATGTGGCTGGTTATGCCGTGGAGCAGGGAGAGTTCATGGAGGAGGTCATGTCTGTTGCGGTGCCAGTACATGACTATACCCGGAGTCTTGTGGGTAGCCTGAGCATAACCGGACCGGCTCACCGTTTAACAGGCGAGAAAGTCCAGAAAGAGATTATTCCGTTGATCCTGAAAGGCGGGAGCGAGCTATCGAAGCGGCTGGGCTATCAGGATTAAGCGCCATTTTTTCTTTGCCGGATCTCTTCACCATTTCCATATCGATATAATCCTTGACTCCAATAAGCGCTTTAGGAGGAAGCGATGCTGACGACTGCAGAGAGGATAATCTTCTTACTGCTTGTAGTCATGTCCCTGTATTACTCTGGGTATGGTTTCTACCGTGTCTACAAGATTATCGCTCGCGGAAAGCCTGACGCTCGCTTCGACCATCTAGCACAGCGTATCCTGCGTGCTTTGTGGCTGGTCCTTACGCAACGAACTGTATTCAAAAAGCGCCCCGTGATCTCTTTTCTCCATGCGCTGGTTTTCTACGGCTTTGTCTATTACTTCCTCGTTAACGTGGTTGACGTCTTTGAGGGATTTTTTCCGTTTAGCGCTCGTGGTGGCGCCTGGAGTCCTTTCAACTTCGTTGCGGATCTACTAACTGCGGGAGTTCTAGTTGGCATTGTGGGTCTGTCAATCCGTCGGTTCTTGGCGCAACCTCAAGATTTCATCTTTGCCAGTAATGTTCCCATCCATGAAGAGGCACGTGCCGGTATCCTGCGCGATTCCACCATTGTGGCGAGTTTCATATTCGTTCACGTTGGAAGCCGACTCCTATTCAAAGCTACGCAGATAGCTCAAGAAGGGCATGACCCCTACCTACCGGTAAGCTCGGTTTTTGCAAGCATCTTTGCCGGTATGAATCCAGGTTTGCTAGAAATCCTGCACCATTTTTTCTGGTGGGGAGCACTTGGTTCGATCCTAATCTTTCTCCCTTATTTTCCTCGATCCAAGCACATCCACCTCTTCATGGCTCCAATCAACTTGGCCTTGAAGAAGGAGAAGCCAGGCGTGCTGGAGCCTATGGATTTCGAGAAAGGGGAATCTTTCGGAGCCGCCAAACTCGAGGACTTTAGCTGGCCCCGCCTTTTGGATGCCTATAGCTGCATTATGTGCAACCGCTGTCAGGAGGTATGCCCAGCCTACGTCACCGGCAAGGCTTTAACCCCGGCAGCGATTTTGATCAACGAGCGCTATGAGCTGAATAGGATCTTTTCCGGATTCAGTGCCGGGCAAGAAAGTCCGCGTCCCTTGCTCGATTTTGCGCTCAATGAAGAAGCGACTTGGGCCTGCACTACCTGTAATGCCTGCATCGAGGTGTGCCCGGTAGGTAATGAGCAGATGCTCCATATCATTGATGTGCGGCGCGAACGGGTCCTTATGCAGGCGGATTTTCCTGGGACGCTGAAGAAGGCTTTCAACGGCATGGAGCAGGCGGGAAACCCCTGGGGAATATCAGCGGACAATCGCCTTGAGTGGACAGAGAAACTTCCCTTCAAAGTGCCGACGGTGGAGCAGAACCCCAATCCAGATATTCTTTATTGGGTAGGGTGTGCAGGTTCGTATGACCCTCGTGCCCAAAAGATTGCCGCCAGCGTAGCGCAGGTTTTAAATGCGGCCGGAGTCAATTGGGCTGTCCTGGGACTAAAAGAGAAGTGCACCGGCGACGCAGCGCGTCGGGCGGGCAATGAATACCTTTTCTCGCAACTGGCGACAGAAAATGTGGAGGCCCTTAATGCCTTAAAGCCCAGAGTGATTGTCACCAATTGTCCCCACTGCTTCCATACCATCAAGAACGAGTACCCGCAGTTTGGAGGGCACTATGTGGTCAAGCATCACAGTGAATTTATCACTGAGCTTATCCAGGCCGGCAAGCTGCAAGTGTCTACAAGGTCGCAAGGTGCGGTAACTTTTCATGATCCCTGCTATCTGGGGAGGCATAACGGCGTTTACGACCAGCCTCGACAGGTTATCTCGTCATTGGGTGCCGAGCTGAGTGAGCCCCGCCGTAATCGCAACAATAGTTTCTGCTGCGGGGCAGGAGGAGCCCAGTTCTGGAAAGAGGAAGAACCGGGGAAAGAGCGGGTGAGCACCAATCGGTACCGCGAGCTTAAGGCTACGGGAGCGAAGACGTTGGCGACAGGCTGCCCTTTTTGTATGCGCATGTTTACGGAGGAGGCGGCGAAAGAGCCGGAAACCGCTCCGGAGGTTCTAGACATTGCAGAAATTGTGGCAAAAGGTCTGAGGAAGTAAGAATCGATTCCGTCCGTATGTTATGATGGGTTCTATTTCGAGGATAACAGGAAATCTATGTGGTTGGTTTTTTCGTTAGGTTTAGTGTAGGTCTTTGGCTTCTACTATCATTCATCAGTCTTTTTGCCTGCCGCCACTATCCCCGTGTGGTCATCTCGACAAAAGGAGGTAAAGAACTTGCGGTGCGGGTCGAGGTCGCAGATACGCCGGCAAAAAGGGAATTAGGGTTACAATACCGCCGCGAGTTAGATGATGATCAGGGGATGCTGTTTTTGTTCCCGGCTGAAAGGGTTCAATCCTTTTGGATGAAAAACACCCCTCTCTCTTTGGATCTCATCTTTATTGGCAAGCATCGAAGGATTGTTGGGATTATTCACCAAGCGGTTCCGTTCTCGACGGCGCCGCTCTCCGTGTCAGTCCCAAGCCAGTTCGTCCTCGAGATTAAAGGCGGCCTCTCCCGGAGTAAAGGCATAGAGGTGGGTGACCCTGTCCGCTTCGAGGGGATCTCTCTGGAATCGATCAAGGGTTAAAGAGTTTCCCTTGATCCCTTTATCTGTCGGATTGTCAGATTTCACTGAAGAAGCAGGACCTTAGGGGATTGAGCCGCTCCTCGTAGGAATCCGGATAGAGGAACCATAGCGTAGCCGCGATGCTGCTTAGCAGGGAGTTCCCGTCCTGAGAAGTAAAGCACATGCCGACTACCTCTCTGTTTCCCTTAAGGGCCAGGCTTTGATTTACGATGACGGTCTGGTTCAGGATGCGGCCGAAAAGCCCATGGTCCCGGCCGAAGGAGAAGACAGCCGCTGAAGATTTTTTGTTCGTGAGGGCGATTCTCCCGTTACCCGTGAGCCGCCGCATCACCTCGTCCATGGTCACACCGCGACGCAGCATCAAGTCAAAATGGATGGTATGCATGTACTGGGTGTTGATCTTAAGAGCTGAGGAGTAAATGTTCAGGTCGAGGCCGAGGGTTTTAAAAAGATAGTGGGCGTCTCTACCCTGGTGGGTGCCGAAGCGGGGATCCTCATGTTTCCCTACCTCTGGTGCGGGAATGAATTCACCCTCTTGGCTGAGGTCGTTGGCCCGGCGCATGCAGACAAACCGGCTCTCTTCGAGGTTGTCTTCCTTCTCCGGACCCAGGGCGATGGTGTCGATGAGGACTGCCAGATTGTGGGTGTTGCAGCTCACGACCTGGATGAACTGGTCGGTGCCGCTCTTTAAGGCCGTGTCATTAATGCCCCGCGCATACATCTTGCCGAAGCCAAACTCGCTCCCTTGGGCAATGAAGCCTCGACCGTTGCTTGTATAACGCTTGTAATATTTCTCCTTGTTCTCGTTTCCTACCGGGGTGCAGTCGATGACCACATTGGCCCTTTCGATGGCCTCCTCGGCCTCATAGTGGGGCTCCATTCCCATTTCCTTGAATTTTTGCCAACGTTCCTTATCGACGCATAGCTTGGCGCCTTTCTGACCCAACACGACGACCTTGGATCTGTCCGTCAACAAAGGGGTGCGTTTATGGAAGGTGACTTCATCGATCCCAAACGGCTCACGAAAAGTGGACAGGATGCCGAGGAGGGGCTCCCCTATAGTTCCGGTCCCCACTACGTGAACAATTTTCTTTGCCATATTCGCTCCTCTGATTGGCCCGGGTTTATCTCTAAGTAGATTGTTTGCTGAGCGATTTACGTATACTATACTTTCCAATGGAGGGGAAGGGCTTTTGCGGCGAGGTCTCTTTATAGAAGGCAGAGTAATGTGATAAAAATTTTGTCAAGGGAAGAGCAGATATGCCACAAGATATAGTTCCGGCAGAATCATTTTTTGAGCGCTTCGGTATTACCTCGCGGGATCTGGACAAAGTCTTGGCCAAGGCCTTGGAAAAAAAGGCTGACTACGCGGACCTATATTTCGAGTACCGGGTCAATGAGGCCATCAGCTTAGAAGAGGGGATGGTGAAGAATAGCTCCCTATCCACAGCCAACGGGGTTGGCGTTCGTGTATTGGCCGAGTCAAAAACCGGGTACGCGTTTACCGACGATATCACCATAGAAAATCTAGAATTGGCGGCTCGAACTGCCCAGTATATCGCGCAAAACCGGGAGTCGTCTCTCCCCGTGCCAGTTGGAGGGAAAAGGGCGGGAGCGCACGATCTCTATCCCGTGAAGGGACCGGCGACGGATGTTCCGCTAGAAAAGAAGATCGCACTCCTTCACGAGATGGATAGTCTCGCCCGCGGCATGGATCCTAGGATCAAAAATGTTTTTGTCTCGCTTGCTAGTGAGCACAAGATTGTGCTGGTTGCCTCTTCACAGGGATGGGTTGTGGGCGATATCCAGCCACTGACTCGCCTGAATATTACCTGTATCGCGGAGCAGCATGGGAACCGGCAGGTAGGGAGTTATGGTGGCGGAGGAAGAGTTGACTTCAGCTTTTTTACCGAGGAGAAGGCCTGCCCTGAGCCCTGTCGAAGGGACTACGAACGCTACACCCGCGAGGCGGTACGGCAAGCACTTCTCAACCTTGATGCAGAGGATGCCCCAGCAGGTATGATGGATGTAGTCTTGGGTCCGGGTTGGCCCGGGATCCTGCTCCACGAGGCCATCGGCCACGGTCTGGAGGCGGATTTCAATCGCAAGAAGGTATCTGCCTTTGCGGATCGGATTGGACAAAAAGTCGCCTCGGAACTCTGCACGGTAGTCGATGATGGGACGATCCCGTCGCGCCGTGGATCTCTCAATTTAGATGATGAGGGGACCCCGACTAACCGCACGGTTCTAATTGAGAGGGGTATCCTCAAAGGTTATATGCAGGATCGTCTGAACGCCGCGCTTATGAAGATGCCCCTCACCGGCAATGGACGGCGCGAGAGCTATGCCCACATCCCCATGCCCCGGATGACCAATACCTTTATGCTGGCAGGCGAGACACCGCCTGAGGATATCATCCGTTCCGTGGAAAAGGGTCTCTATGCGGTGGCATTCGGCGGCGGCCAGGTAGATATCACCAATGGAAAGTTTGTTTTTTCTGCCAGCGAGGCCTATCTCATCGAAGATGGGAAGGTTACCCGTCCAGTTAAAGGGGCCACCCTGATCGGTAATGGGCCGGATGTCCTCACGCGGGTCTCCATGGTGGGAACGGACCTCAAGCTGGACGAGGGGGTCGGGACCTGCGGCAAGGATGGACAATCGGTTCCGGTAGGGGTGGGGCTTCCGACCATCAAGATCGATGGGATTACGGTAGGGGGAACAACGACTCAGCAATAAAGTTCAACGCGTTCAAAAAGTTCAAATCGTTCAATTCCTCTTTTATCTTGAACGGCTTGAACCTCTTGAACGTTTTGCACGACTTAAACGATTTATCATGGAGCGCTTAGATCTAACTCAGGAGCTGGCCCGAGACATTTTAGCTCAGGCCCAAAAGAAAGGCGCCACCCAAGGCGATGTGGTGATGGTAGAAAGTGAATCTTTCTTCGTCACCGTGCGTCTGGGTGAAGTGGAAAAGATCAGTCAGGCCCAGGAGAAGAGATTGGGCCTGCGCCTCTTTTTTGGCTCGAGCTCTGCCACGGCATCGACCTCGGACATCTCCAAGGCCTCCATCGAACGACTGGTTAATGATACTTGCACGATGGCCCGCTTTACCGCACAGGACCAGTATAGTGGCCTCCCGGCCAAGGAGGATCTTGCCAAAGCCTTTCCCGATTTGGATCTCCTCGATGACAGCGCCAGGTCGCTCTCTGTGGAGGAGAGGACGCGCCTTGCCCTCGAGGCAGAGAAAACGGCGCTGGGTTTTGATCCCCGAATTACCAACTCCGAGGGGGCGGAATTCTCCAACCAAATCCATCGCGTGATCTATGCCAATAGTCATGACTTTTCCGGCGAGTACCAAGGTTCGACCTATAACCTTTCCGTCGTTCCCGTGGCGGCGCTTAACGGTTCGATGCAGCGCGATTATTGGTATTCCTCGCAGCGCAAATTCTCTCGCCTAGAATCTCCCAAGACTGTAGGCGAAAAGGCTGCTGCGCGCGTGTTGAGACGATTAGGGGCGCGTAAGATTAAGACTCGAGAGGTTCCGGTGGTTTTTGATCCAGAGATTGCGACGACCCTCCTGCGTCATCTCTCCTCGGCCATTTCTGGTTATTCTCTCTATAAAGGCGCCTCCTTCTTGGCGGGGAAGCTCGGAGCCAAGATCGCATCGGAGCTAGTTACAGTTGTCGATGACGGTATGATTCCTGCGGCGCTTGGGTCCAAGCCGTTTGATGGAGAGGGTCTTCCAACCAGAAAGAAAATAGTTGTGGAAAAGGGCGTCTTGCAAAGCTATCTCCTCGACACCTATAGCGGCAGGAAACTGGGCTACCCATCCACTGGAAATGCCGCTAGGTCTGTGGGAGAGCCCCCTGGGGTGGCGCCAACGAATTTTTATCTCTCTCCTGGAACCCATAGCCCGGAGAAAATCATCGCCTCGGTGGAAGAGGGTTTTTATGTTACTGAGCTGATCGGCTTTGGCGTCAATCTTGTGACGGGGGACTATTCGCGCGGGGCTGCAGGCCTTTGGATTGATAAAGGTGAATTGGCCTATCCGGTAGAAGAGGTTACGATCGCCGGGAATCTCAAAGAGATGCTGTGCAACATCGAGATGGTGGGCGATGATCTGGAGATGCGGGAAAGGATCTCTGCCCCGACGATAAAGATTTCCCGCATGACCGTAGCAGGGGACTAGCGGTTGTTATTCGTTATTGGTTGACTC
>JAHFAO010000092.1:0-2077 GCA_023250515.1 Deltaproteobacteria bacterium
CAGGCCCCGACGGCACGCTGAACCGGGTGCATTCTTGGGTGACAAACCTATAACAAAGACCGGCAAGCGCGCCGTAAAAACCGCCCCGATCCTCCCGGGCGAGCTTCTTGGCAAAGGCAGGCACAAAACGGCCCAAGTGATCGCGCAGGAAAAGGCGTGTGGCCTTACGCGTCTCTTCCAGCATGATAGTGTCCCGCTGTTCCAGGGCGTAGGCCTCCTTGAGCGCAAGGAAGGAGAGGAACTCGCACTCGCAGCTCACGTGATCTGCCCGTTCGTGCTCTTCTGGGTTCAGGGTGAGACCAAATGCCCGGTAAAAGCCCACTAGATCCCCCAATTCCTGGGGCTGCTGGAAGAGCGCCTCGGCTCCGTATTCGGTTTCATAGGGCGGTACCACCCCTCGCGCCGTATGACCGAAGAGGTGCCGAAACGAGGCCGACAGCTCTGTCACGGATGCCGCCTTCGCTGCAGTAAGACTCTGCACGTGGGCGGCAAGTCCTGACTTAATGTTTGCGTCCAGAACAGCCGCGGCTTCGGCCAGAGCCGAGACGCCCTTCTCGGAGGCGAGGCGAGTGATTGTTTCCTCCGTGGGCGGTCGAAACCCGACGGCCAGCGCGCTATAAAGAGTAGCCCGGCAGAGGGCAAGGTCGGCCTCGCCGATGGTCCGTATTGCTTTTAACGCATTTGATTCCATTATGACTTCCTCCTACCCCTCACCCTGACCCTCTCCCATTGGGAGAGGGAACTAGAAAAAAACCAGTCGCCATCAACTCCTTCCTCTCCCGCGTCGCGGGAGAGGGCAAGGGTGAGGGTCTTATATCGAGTTGGCATGCTTAGCCGGTCGCACATGAAGTGGCTCTTCGAGTGTCGTACGGAAGATCTCTTTGCCGTCCTGGCCATAGGCGATGACTGTGTCGTTATAGAGCGTGATCTTTCGGCCGCGCAGCGTCGCCTCATAAATCTTCGGTCCCTCTTTGATCTCGTAGCGGAAGATAATGCGTTCGGAACGGTTGAAGAGCTGGAGCACCGCTAACAGCTCGCGGTCCGGATAGGTATAGCGTTCGATGGCTTCATCCACACCCGGCCCGAACATCTGTCTCAAATAATCTCGCGGCACCCAACGCGGCGGAATGTAAAACCCGTTAGGCTCGGTTCCAAACTGCGGATAAAGAGGCAGCGCTACCTTAGCCACGTGCACTAGGTAGTAGAGCGGATGGTAGCGGTCCTCAGTCCAGGTGCCATCGCGATTCATCTTGACCAACCCCTGGAGACGAATCTGACCAATACAGGCGGTCATGCAGCGCGTCTGCATTGGCTGGCCCTTGGTCGCTGGGTCCGTGCCCTCGACGCGCGGGTAGCAGGCAATGCACTTCTCCGCGATCCGCGTGTTGCCCCGATACATGGTCTTCTTGTACGGGCAGGCCTCCACGCACTTTCGGTATCCGCGGCACTCCTTCTGGTCGACGAGGACGATGCCATCCTCGGGCCGCTTGTAGATCGCCTTGCGCGGGCAGGCAGCCAGGCAGCCCGGGTACGTGCAGTGGTTGCAGATGCGCGCGAGATAGAAGAACCAGGTTTTATGCTCGGGCAGCTCAACGCCTACTTTGTCGAATTGATTAGGGACCCCGTTTTTGCCGACTGGGTTATCCTCATAGATGTTGGGTGAATTCCACTCCTCGTCGGTGGGCAGGTAGCCGAGCACGCGCGAGCTGTCGGGTGTGAGCATCCTCTGCGCTTCGAATATAGTCTGCCCATCGAACTGGCCGTATGGTCGCTTCGGATCGCCAGAGGGCTTGCCCGACCAGTGCCGCTTTCCAGGGTTCGCCTTTTCCAGAAGTTCGAGGATCTTTACATCCCAGGACTGAGGGTAGCCTCCATAGGGTTTCGTCTCCACATTGTTCCACCACATGTGCTCCTGGCCTTTGTTGAAGGTCCACGTGGATTTGCACGCCATGGTGCAACTCTGGCAAGCGATGCAGCGATTGATGTTGAAGACGAAGGCAAACTGGCGGCGTGGAAAGGCCGCCTCGTAGGGATAATCCATCTCCCGACCGATCTGCCAGTTATGGACCTTAGCCAT
>JAHFAO010000092.1:2177-12980 GCA_023250515.1 Deltaproteobacteria bacterium
TCCGGCGTAGAACGGATCCTTGAAAAGGCTGAGGAGATGCTCCCGGTCGACCCCCATGCGAGCAAACTCTTCAGCAAAGACGTAGGCCATCTCACGCATCGCCTCGGCATCCGCCGGCAACACCACACCTACCAGAACATTGGGGTCAGTAGGATCAGGATCGTTGTAAGGCATGGTTCCTCGCTTCCCTCACCCTAACCCTCTCCCAGAGGGAGAGGGAATTCAGAAGGAAGCGTCGCTTCTAAACTCCCTCTCCCGTTTCGCGGGAGAGGGCAGGGGTGAGGGTTCATTCCTTCACCTTTGTCAGCTCCCCTGCCAGGTAGCGCTTCATGAAGTCGTTCTCATTCGCCGGCGTAAAACCAGTCGTCGCCGGGCTCCAGATCCCCTTGCCGCCGAGCCCACCATCCTCGGCCTTAGTGATCCGGACCAGGGTCTCCTTCGGTACCGTGTTGACCGCGTGGTTATCGGCCTCGCCGCCAAAGATGAAGCTCATAAAGATCTTCGATTTGTGGAACAGACTGTCAGTTTGGTGCATGGGCATGTGCCAGTTGCGCGTGACCGATTGCTGCGAGCCGTAGCGCAGGTTGGCCTGGTAGCCGGTGTTTTCCGACAGTGCGCGCCCATCGGGCCGGGTCTCGTGGGCCTTGACGCTCTTCTCCGTGGCGATGAACGGCGCGTGCTTCATCATCACGATGTTATACGGGTAGGCGTGGTTGTACTTCACCCTGAGCATGCAGCGTGAAACCTTATAGAAAGGGTCGTTGGGCTTGGCACCTAAGTAGGGACGGTCTGCCGGGTTGGCGTCCACATAGACATAGTCGCCGTCGTTGATGCCCAGGTCTCGTGCCGCCTGTGGGTTCATGTGGAGTTGGTGTTCCCCTACCGAAGGCGCGCGTTTGTCCAGTCGGTAAGGGTCGCCGAAGTTGGAATCGTAGAGCATGTGCCAATCCACGTTGGACCAGCTCGAGTGCACCCGGTGGCGCGTCTTCGGGGTAAGGCAGTAAAACTGAAAACCTTTCTGCCAAAGAAAGTTCTTTGTCCCTTTTACCTTGTTCCACGGCATCTTGACGTTGCGGATGGTGCGCTCGTCCCAATGTTCGGCGCTGAGCGGGATGCCATAATCCTCGGGGCCAATGTAAGGGTTAGAGCTTACAATGACATTGGGCAAATAGGGCGTCGCCTCTGGGCCCTCACGATGCACGATAAAATTCTCCCCGTACTCGATCGCCTCCGGCACATCAGCGTACGCGTGAAGGCGGCCGGTGTCGGTGTGGAAAGGCTCGCTATCGTGAACCTGTTCATAGAACGGGATGCGGGGATAGGTGCGGAAGTTCATGAGACAGCCGCCTGGCGGCCCGTACTTACCGGCCATAATGTCCTCGAGCTTGTAGCCTGCGGTGGTCGTAGAGGTATCGATCAGGCGCTGAATGTAGATCCCACGCTTTTCTGGCTCGGCGAACTTGAAGTAATCCCGAAATCGGCTTTCACCGGTCACATCGGCAAGGGCATCGGCAATACCCGCCAAGATCATCAGATCATCTTTGCTGTCAAAGACCGGCGGGATACCTCCCTTCCAAATCTGCAAGAACGGATTCGAGCAGCTTGCCGTGATTTCCAGACCCTCAAACTCAAGCCACGTGTTAGCTGGCAGGGCAATATCAGCGTATTCGATGGAGGCGGTCATCTGAATGTCGATGGAAACGATCATCTCGACGTTGGGATCGACGTTCTTGATCATTCCGTAGGCCCATTTGGCGTTGTTGATGAGATTTACGTTGGAGAAGAGGATCGCTTTGGTCGGCGTAGGCATGTGGGTTTTGCCGGTGAAGTTCCTGCGGCCGAACTTGGGTGTATTGACGATCAACGCCATATCCCCGTGGTTCCAATAAGCTGGCTCCTCATCCTTTGTGTAGGCATGAGTCTTGACCGCTTTCCCGGGTGCCTTGGGATCGAGGTTTGGCTCAAATGGATCCTCCGCGACCCAGCCCTTAAAGCCAGGCCCTGTCCAAGGAGAGCCCTGGAAGAGCGCAGCCTTGTAGTTACCGGCCCAAGTGTGGCAACCGGCCCCGGGCTTTCCGATATTGCCGGTTAGCATTAGGGGGAGGTAGGCGGCGCGGTTCATCTCGGTGGCGTGGAACCAGTGGTTGATTCCTTCCCCTTGGTGGATGGCCACCGGCTTCATGGTGGCGATATCCCGGGCGAGCTGTTCGATCAGGTTCTTCGGCGCGTGCGTGATCTCAGCCACCGTGTTGAGATCGTAGTCTCTGAGGTGAGTCTGATAAAGCTTCCAGAGTGTGGCAACCTCCGCTTCTTTGCCATCTACCAGCTTGATTCTGAAGTTCCCTTCCAGGGCCGGCTCCATACCCTTCTTAGCCATCGTCTCACCCACATCATCGCGCGTGACAGCAACCGGGCCGTTCTTTTTCTGGTCCCAGATTACAAAGTCGCCGAGCTTGTCGTGCTGCTCCCGTGTTAGCCCCTGAATCTTCATCGAAGGGCCGTCGGGAGAAAGAGTAGTCTTATAGTTGGGGAAAACCTCGTGCGCGCGCAGACGCTTGAGGGTATCGGTGCGAACGAGGAGAGGAAAATCTGTGAAACGTTTTACAAATGTCTCATCGTACCACTTGTTGTCGATCATCAGTTTGGTGACACCAAGCCATAGCGCGGCGTCGGTCGCCGGGCGAATAGGAATCCAGTAGTCGGCTTTAGTCGATGGCGGCCCATACTCCGGTGCGATCACGACGATCTTGGCTCCGCGCTCCATACATTCGATAAACCAGTGCGAATCGGTAAGCTTGTTCTCGACGAGGTTCTTTCCGTCCATGATGATGAGTTTGGAAAAGCGCAGATCATTGAAGTCGCAGTCCGAGGTCTGGAGCCCATGCACCCAGGGATGGCCTGGAGCCTGATCTCCATGCCAGGTGTAGTTGGACCAGTTGCGCCCGGCCAGCGCCTTTTCATGACTCACCCCACGGATTTTGGCATCGAGAAGCGCCAGTGAGTTGTTGAGCCGGTACATTCCATATTTGCCGATGACGCCCAGAAGGCCCATCCCGCCGCGCATCTTGATGCAGCGGGTGCCAGCGCCTCCGGTGGCCTCGACCATTTCGGGCTGGTAGCCTTGAGCCAGGAGCCGCTTTTTTCCCTCCTCGCCACTATAGCGGGTCGAGATGGCCACAAGCGCCTTAGCTATGTCGTGGAAGACATCTTGCCAGGAGATCTGGATGAATTCGTCCTGGCCGCGGCTGTCGAACATATACTTGGACTTGTTCTCGGGAGTCAGTTCCGGAAAACCGGCATCGGCCCAGGCCTTCCAGCCCCTGCGCACGATCGGATGGCGCAGCCTGTAGGGACCGTAGAGGACGCGATGAAAGGTGTATCCCTTGGCGCACTGACGCGGGTTCCAGTTTGCAGTGGCCTTGTTGCCGTAGAGGTCGGAGTAGGTTTGGTAGTCGTAAGTGTTGCCGAGTCGGGTCACGATGCCGTTTCGCACATAGGCACGCACGCGGCAGGCGTGGGTATCGTTCGGTGAACAGACCCAGTCAAAAGCCCGGTCATAACTGTACTGATCCCGATAGATCTTTTCCCAGGCGCGGTCCACGGAACCGGCAAGGGGGTTCTCGCCTGCTCGCGCAGGTGTTAGAAGCCGAAATGCTAACCCTCCGGTGAGACCTGCCACACCGCCCCCGATACCCATCCATCTCAGGAACTCCCGGCGTGTCATGCGAAGTATATCTTGTGCCTCATCACTCATGGACTTCTCCCCTTATACGTACTGCAGGTAAGCGCTCAAAACGTTTAAGACGTTCAAGCCGTTAAAGAAACGATTTGAACAGTTTGAACTATTTGAACGACTTCAATGAGTGTCATTTCGCGATTCTCAAATCCTGCCAGATCGTTACTGACTTCTTACCGTCTCGATCACCGGCGCTACCGTTCCAGACCGCAAAAGCGACAGGCACAGTTGTTCCAGGCCGTAGCGCCACCGCGGCTTTTCCCGTCGCCTGCAAGCTTCTTCGGAACATGACACGGTAGGAACCCGCCGCGTAGACACCCTTGGCATCGACCTTTTGATCGACAACTGGTCTTGCCTTCAGCGTGCCGAATCCCTGCGCCGTCAGATCTTCGGCCGGACCCTTGCGCTGGGGATCCGAGACGATATTTCCAGCCCCCCACCCGGTAATGAACGCCGGGTCTGAGTCAAGGGTCAGGGCCTGTCGGGTCGGCTGCTCAACCGGTGAGCGCAAAAGATTGGGATAGGAGTCGATGCCGAGGTTCGGATAGACGATCTCGAGGTCATGGAACGGCATCTCGATCTCCGCCTGGCGCTCCGATTTCCACATCCAGATGTTAACGGACTTGCCCTTTTCACCCATGGCAAAGAAAGGCGGGTCCTTAGATAGTGAAAACTGTACTGCGGCGGCATCGCGGAAGTCCTGGGGGCGCATTGCCGTGTGGTCGTGGGTCTCGTCGGTCCAGACCACTTGTAGGGCGAGCTCCTTGCCGTTATGAACTGCTCGGACGGTTAGTTCTTCAGGCCTATCGCTGCGCCACCAGAGAGGCATCAAGTGGAGATTAACCGGCGGGGTGAGACGCCAGATACCTGAGTCGGGATGGTCCGGAAGCTCCTTGACGCGCGTGGCGACAATCCCAAACTTTTTCATCTCTGCGCGCTCGCGCTGCTTGTCGCTAGACAGTGAGCGGACGTAGTGGACAAGGTGCCAGGCGTCGTCCCCGTGAGCCCAGTCGCTCATGGGCATGGGACTCCCCGGAATGCCGGCCACGATGCGGCGATAGAGTTGGATGGGATCCGGGCTGCCTTTGAAGACGCCAGTCGTGAGATCTCGCGGACGGGTGGGGTAACCCTCTTCGTCCACCTGTTCTTGCACGCCATCGCCCTTACCTGTCGCACCGTGACAGGAGGCACAGGCCTCGCGGAAAAGCTCCAGAGCACGCAGCTTCGCTGCGGCATTGTAGGGAAGCTCTGGCGGAGGCTGGATAACGCCTTCACCACCGCTGCCTTCTGGTCCCGGTTTCTTCTGTGGCTTGACGATGATCGGTTTTTCCGCCAACGACTTCACGTAATAGACAAGGGCCCAGCGCTGCTCTTCCGGCAGATGTCCCCAGGAAGGCATCGCCGATCCCGGCATGCCGCGGGTAATTGTATTAAAGAGATCCTGGTCCGCCGGGACGCGCTCCCAGGTCGAGACTAGGCGATAATTTGCGGCGACCAAATTACGCGGCTTGGGATAAAGAAGGTAGGCCGCCTCGCCATCCCCTTGCCCTTGCATCCCATGGCACGCTGCGCACTGTTGGCTGTAAATCTGTTTTCCAAGGGCGAGGAGTTTAGGTGAAGAGGGAGGAGGTTTGAGTTCAGCTGTCTTAGAAATCTCGCCAGCTAACAGTAGCAATGATGCCACGCCCATCGATAAAAGAATCCATCTCATGCATGGCCTCCTATAATCTCGAATTTAATCTCGATGTATGGATCGCATGCTCCTACCCGACGTATCCGCTTTAGAAAGGCATTGCTGGATCTCCTCAGCCAATTCTTTGTTCTGACTCATTGGGTTTTTGGCTTGACATACAGCAAATTGAATGCCAACGGCCTAAAAGCGGAACAAAGAGGGTTGCTAGTTCAATTTTTCCAGAAAATAAGAAATTTAGGCTTTCTTTTTCTCAAACCCGCGAAAATTGCTAGCCTCAAGACAAGCGACTTCGTAGAAACGCCTCCTAAGAAAAGCAGGCGTCTAGATCATGCGGCTGGCATATTTTGTGCTTGTGATGAGTCTTGACTCTCACGAAGCACAAGCTACGGTTCCCAGTATGTTCTTACACCAATGCCAGATACCTGGTTGCGACAAGCCGAGCATCAAAGTTTGTGGTTGGCCTACGGATGGTGGCCAGATCTGCGCCAAAAGGCTCTGCTTTGGCCACTCAAGGCGCGCCGTCAGAAAAAACGTGGATTACTGTCCCAAGCATTGGCAGGAAAAGGCAAGAAAGCTGAACTATCGCAGCCCACTGCCTCCAAGCTCACTACTTTCTGCTTAGCGCGATCGGGTGGACGAGTGGCGGTATCAATATGGACTTTCCACTTTTATCCATGTTGGACGATCTCCTTCCTCCGACCATTGCGGCGCTCACGATTGTGGGTCTAGGCCATGGTAGATTTCATCGCGCACGTAGAGAGCTTGGTCCTCACCGAGTGGAGCACCACGACCATAGGGAGAAGAATATCCTCTATCCATGGCTTGACCGGATTACTACGGAAGAGGAGCGTACGGCACTTTTGAAGCAGTGCGTAGGGGGTATCATACGGAAGTGGACTGATCACGTTTCGGGAAAGGAGAGAGAGCGATGGAGAGGGGAGTGGGTTTCGAGAAGGCCACTGAGGCCCTGAGGCATGATCACCGGGTTATCGAGAAAGTTCTGGACCTTTTGGAAAAGCTCGCGGAGGGTCCAAACGAAGCCTCTTTAGCAACTTGGGGGAAGGCCGTAGATTTTATCCAGAACTTCGCCGACAGGTGTCATCATCTTAAAGAGGAGAAAATCTTTTTCCCGGCATTAGAAGAACGAGGAATTCCCCGTCAAGGGGGACCTATTGGGATGATGCTCATGGAGCACGAGGAAGCGCGTGGATATGTGAAGTCGATGGCAATGGCTTTGGCCAAAGGGGGAGAGGATCCTGAAGGCGTCAAAGTAACTTTGGTAGAGAATGCTAAGTTGTACCTTCGACTGTTACGACAGCATATCCTTAAAGAGGATGAGGTTCTTTTCAATATGGCTGATGATGTCCTGACGCTACAAGAGCAGAAGGAACTTCTCCGTGAATTTGAGGAACATGAAACGAAGGAGATAGGGTCGGGAATTCATGAGAAGTACCTTAAGGTCGCCCAGGAACTGGAGCGATATGCAGCTTAGGTTGATCAGGGAGAGAGTATACGACCGCGGTAATGAACATTCATAAAGTGGAAGGGGCTTTCCACCAAGATGGGCGGGGTCGCTTCGTCTTTTCCGATGCACCTTTTCTCATTTACTGGGAGATCACTCGGGCCTGCGACCTTGCCTGCCGCCACTGCCGGGCGGAGGCGGTCGCTCAACGGAACCCGATGGAACTGAGCACCTCAGAGGCTAAGGGGCTGCTAGAAAAAATAAGGGAATTTGGCGACCGCACTCCGCACCTGGTGCTGACCGGAGGCGATCCGTTAAAGCGGCCGGATTTCTCCTATATCTTGGATTACGGAGACAGGCTCGGGCTGCGCATGTCCGTTGCCCCAAGCGGCACGTATGCATTAACGCGGGAAGTTTTTCAGCTTTTCTGGGCCTCCGGTGTAGAGAGTGTGGCGCTTAGTCTGGATGGTTCCAGCCGGGAGAAACATGACGGCTTCCGTGGTACTCCCGGTTGTTTTGATTGGACAGTTGAGGCAGCCCGGCTTGCAAAAGAAGAGGGACTTGCGCTGCAAATTAACACGCTGGTGACGGCGGAGACAGTGGAGGATATTCCCGAGATTCATCGGTTGGTGAGCGGGCTGGGTCTCATGCGCTGGAGCCTCTTTTACCTCATTCAGGTGGGCAGGGGGCAGGGACTGAGAGAAATTACACCTGACCAATGTGAAAGACTCCATCACTGGCTCTACGATATTTCTAAGGAAGCTCCCTTTATTGTGGCCACGACGGAGGCGCCACACTTTCGCAGAGTGGCCTTCAGGAGGATGCGAGAAGAAGGGATTCCTATGGCCAGAATCTTCAAGACTCCTGTCGGTAGAGGATTCGGCATTCGAGACGGAAACGGCATCATGTTCGTTTCGCATACCGGTGAGGTCTATCCTTCCGGCTTTCTCCCGGTAGCCGCAGGCAACGTGCGAAGAGCCCACATCGCAGAGATCTATCGGAAGTCTGAGGTGTTTAAGCAGGTCCGGCAGACGACCCTGTTTAAGGGCAGGTGCGGAAGCTGCGAGTTCAAGGCGATCTGCGGTGGCTCACGGGCACGGGCCTTTGCTGCTTACGGTGACTACATGGCCGAGGATCCAGCTTGCAGCTATCAGCCTGGCAAGAAGTCGTGCCTCATCAACCGATGCAAGGAGGCAGAAAATGGATCTCTCAACTTTCCTTTCCTCCATATTGGATGATCCCCTTCCCTGGATCATTGCGGCGCTCACGATTGTGGGTTCAGCCATAGCCTTCTTGATCTTCCTTTGGTTTTTTCGAGTTACCCGACTGATATTCCTAAAAAGCATCTCTTGTCCCGAGGAGAAGCGTCGAGCTACGGTGGAACTTATTGCGCAGGTAGGAGAGTTGGGTCCTTACCGCCACGTCCGCGCCTGTTCCCTAAGAGAGGAGGAAAAGGCGATGACCTGCCGAAAGGGTTGCCTCACCTCATCAGCAGTCCTTGAGGCCCCTTTTATTATCGTGAGAAAGCTTTAGCTCACCAGTCTTGATTATTCCGCTGGTGGGAAGAAGTGAGAGGCAAATGACAATAGGTTTGCTGGAAGAGACCGTCGATCTGTTGCAGAAAGAGTTCGTTGAGAGCTTACCTGAGATGCGAGTGGAGGGGTTGGTGGTTGGGGTCTTTTTCACGGGAGTCAAGCTTACGGGAAAATTTGCTGGTATGGCGCGCACTCCCATCGAAGAATTACCGGAGGCGGCCTGCTGTCCTGGTTCCGCCGGGAGAATGCCCCATGCGGGGATGCTCAGACAGGAAAAGGTGAGCGATCTTATCCAGTGGGCTTTAGACTCTAACGTCCTCAAGGCCGCCGTAGGAGTCGCTACGCTTAACGCCCTCAGCCGCTGTTTGTGGGAGAAGAAAGGGTTTCCAGGTTGCAAGGTCATTGACGGAAAAGATGCCTTTGATCTCCTCGATTTCACCGGAGCTAAAAGAGTTGCCCTGGTGGGGGCCTTCGGCCCCTATATCCGTCGCCTTGAGGGGATGGGTCTTGACCTTACCGTTGTGGAAAAAAACCCGCAGGCCTTAAGGGATGAGGCGGCTAAATATTTCTGCCCCGCTGATGAGGCACAAAAGATTCTCCCCCATGCGGACGTGGTCATCCTGACGGGCTCCACCATTGTTAACCACACCATTGATGGTCTCCTATCTTTAGTTCGGAGGGATTGCCGGGTGGCTGTTGTGGGTCCTACGGCCAGCATGATGCCGCAGCCTTTTTTCAAGCGCGGGGTAAGCCTCATGGGGGGCATGAGTATCACCGATCCGGATAATATGCTGCGGATCCTGACCGAAGGAGGCTCAGGCTATCACATTGATGGGAAGTATGGGGAGAAGGTCGCCTTTTTTCCTCGGGGGTAGCTAATGAATTTTGTCTCCTTCCTTGAACTCCTGAGGCTCCACAAGGAGCTCAACGAAATGTTTTTCTGTCATCAAGAGGCGCTTTTAGCCTCGGATGTCAATCGCGCGATCGAGATTCTGAAATGCTATGAGGCAAAGCTTCTCAGCCACATGCGGGACGAAGAGGAGCTTTTGATCCCCATCTATCAGGCGCGAGCAGGGAAGATACCTGGAGGTCCGGTGGAACTTTTCCTGGGCGAGCATAAAAAGATGAGGGCGTTCCTTGCGGAGTTCAACGAGGGGCTGCTCCGAATGCGGGCCGAGGAGGGGACTCTTTTGAGACGCTCGATCATTGCCTTAATGGATCGGCAGTGCATGTACAAATGCCTTGTAGAGCACCATGATCACAGGGAGAAGAACATCCTCTATCCCTGGCTCGACCGGATTACTTCGGACGAGGAGCGCGTCGTACTTATCAAGCAATGTCAAGGGGTAGGGGAGATTTGTAGAGTAGTCTCATCCAAATTTCCTTAACCGGTGATCACAATTCTGCAAAGGAGAGGGACAAATGGAGAACAGAGTTGAGCATCATCATTTTGCAACGGCCACCGAGGCCCTGAAGCAGGACCATCGGGTCATCGAGAAGGTCTTGGGTGTTGTTGGAGTCCACGCCTCCGGACAGTGCCACAAAAACCGTTGCCATGATATCTATTGGCTCTTTGGCTTGCCTCTATAACTTACCAAGGCAGCATCTCTTATACTTCCGGCCACTGCCGCACGGGCAAGGGTCGTTGCGACCCGTTTGGGAAAGGGCCTTTGCATCCTCGGCCCGCACCAGTTGCATCAGACGTTCAGGTGGCTCCCCGGCCAGCATCAAGGATGCCAGCTTTAGCAAGTACGGCCGGCTGTGGGCGAAGAAGCGTTTATAGCCCGCACACAGGTAATTCAGACCCTCTTCGCCGTCGGGAGTCCGAATGAATCGGTCCTTCGGGCACCCACCATTACACATAGCGAGGACCTCGCACTCCTGACAATAGCGGGGTAACTTATCCCGCTTGGCCTTCCCGAATTCTCTCTGCGCCGGGCTCTCTAGCATCTCGACCAGCGGGGTCTCGCGGATATTCCCAAGCTGGTGTTCCGGGTCGACGAAGTGATCACAGGAGAAGAAATCGCCGTTATGTTCGACAACCGGGACATCACCGCAAGTCTCCCGAAAGATGCAAAGCGAATGGTCCACCCCTAAGGCCGGTCTCATCGCCTCGTCGAAGATCTGGATTGCGATCCGCCCGATATCGCGCCGGACCCACTCATCGAAAATGGTGCATAGAAACAAACCGAGGGCTTCAGCCGGAACCGTGTGGCGACTCACTCCGCCCTGCGCCTCTTTCATCGGCTCGACAATGGGAAGAAACTGGATGTGCTGGGCTCCAATCTCCTTAAAGAATCGGTAAACCGCCGTCGGATAATGGACGTTCTGGTCATGGACCACACACAGGAGATCGCAGGGGACCCCATGTCGCTGC